>DASZXN010000260.1:0-5433 GCA_035545875.1 Phototrophicaceae bacterium | reverse complement strand
CAGCAGCGCCGAGCGCATTCCCCAGCGTGTCGATTTCCTCTCGATGTACGGCGCGCGCCGCGTCGAAGACCTGACCCTCAAGCTGCGCGCGCGCTGGTCACGCTCGATCCCCGATGGGATTCTGCCGTTCCCGGCGCTGCTCGGCGCGGAAAGCCTGACCGCTTCCACCGAAATCTGGCTCGATGAGACGCATCACGGCCCGCATGGGATGCTCGCCGGGACGACCGGCGCGGGCAAAAGTGAACTGCTGCAAACGCTGATCTGCTCGCTGGTGATCGAGCATGATCCGCGCCTGCTCAACCTGCTGCTGATCGACTTCAAAGGCGGCAGCACCTTCAATGTGTTCGCCAACCTGCCGCATACCGTCGGCATGGTCACGAACCTCGACGGAACGCTGGTCGCGCGCACGCTGGCGGCTCTGAAAGCCGAAACCGACTGGCGGCAGGCGTTCCTCAAGTCGATGCGCGTGCGTGACATCACCCAGTATCACCGCATCTACTCGCAGGACATCAACACGCAGCACTTCGGCAGCGTCAATTACAAACCGCTGCCGCACCTGTTCATCATCGTCGATGAGTTCGCCCAGCTTGCCAAAGAAATGCCCGATTTCCTGCGCGAACTGGTGCGCACGGCGCAGGTGGGGCGCAGCCTCGGCTTGCACCTGATCCTCGGCACGCAAAGCCCGATGGACGTGATCACCGAGGAGATGAACGCCAACTTGCAGTTCCGCATCTGCCTGCGCGTTCAGAACATCGAGGCCAGCCGCGCCATGCTGCGCCGACCCGACGCCGCTTATCTTCCGGCGAGCTATCCGGGGCGCGGCTATTTTCAGGTGGGTGAGCAGGGCATGTTCAAGCAGTTCCAGACAGCTTACGTCGGCGCGGAATATCACCGACAGGATGCGCTGATCGCCGAACGCGCCGTCAGCGAAGCGCCGATTCTTGAATTTCTCGGCACAACGGGCGACAAGCAGGATTTGCTCCCGCGTCCGGCGCGCTCGAATTCGCATACCTACACGGTCGCGCAGGCCGTCGCTGATCTGGTGGTCGGCTACGCGGAACAGGAACGCATTCCAGCCTCCAAGCCGATTCTGCTGCGTCCCTTGAGCGAGCGCATGACGCTGGCGGACACCTTCGAGCACATCGGCGTGGGCGGCTGGAACGGCGAGCGCTGGCTTTCACCAGGGCGCGATCATCTCGGCAGACCGATTCCGCTGGGCAGCGCTCCGGTCGGTATGGTCGATGATGCCGCGAACCGCACCCAGTATCCCTTGTGGCTGCATCTCGGCAGCGACGACGGCACGAGCGTTGTGCGGCGCAAGGATGGTCACATCCTGATCGTTGGCACGCCGGGAACCGGGAAAACCAATCTGCTGCGCACGCTCGCTCTGAGCGCCGCGCTGCTGCACGCGCCCGATAAGCTGCACCTGTATTTCCTGAGCTTCACGGGCGCGGGGCTGGACGATCTCGGTCATTTGCCCCACGCCGAGCGCGTGATTTACGGCGCGGAAAGTGAACGGATTCGCCGCCTGTTTGCCCGCCTGATCCGTATCCTTGAAGAACGGCAGGCCGGGGAAGCATCGCGCGTTCCCCTGATCACGGTTTTTATTGACCAGTACGAGGGCTTCCGTGAGATGGCGCGCACCCACGATCACCTCACGAGCGAGTTTGAGCGGCTCTTGGTCGAGGGGCGCGCGGCGGGGATCGCTTTCGTGATCACGGCCAGCAGCGTCGATTCCGTCCCGGATCGGCTGCGCTCGATTATCGGTCAGCGCATCGCCTTCACGCTCGGCGACACGCCGAGCTATGCCATGCTGGTCGGTCGCCTGAGCGCGCCGCCCGAAAATTCGCCGCCGCCGGGACGCGGCTATATCTACAACAGCCCGCCGCTGCTCTGCCAGATCGCGCTGCCGCAGATGAGCGCGCGCGATGGCCTGACGAGTGAGGCCGAGATGCTCAACCGGATGTCGAGCCTGATTCAGGAGATGCGCGCGGGTTACGAGAACGCCAAAGCGAGCCTGAATGTCTCGCAAAGCCCACAGCCGGTTCATATCCTGCCGTCGCGGATCGATCTCAAACAGTTGCTGGACGACGTGCCGATGGTGAGCGGCGATCAGCGTATCCTCACGCTGCTCGGTCGCTGGGACGACGACGCGCTGACGCCGTTCCTGTTCGACTGGACAGCGACGGGTGGGCAGATGATCGTGACCGGGCCGCCCGGTTCCGGCAAGACGAATCTGCTCCACGCGGCGGCGATCAGCGCGGCGGCGAGTTCTTCACCCGATCAACTGAGCCTGCTGCTGATCGACTGCGACGGTCGCAGCAGCGCGCCGCTGAGTGCGCTCAAGCATACGGTCGCGTATGCGAGCGACCCGCCCGAAGTCGATCAGTATCTCCGTATGATGCAGGAAGACCTATCAGCGGGTTCAGGACGCAAATTCGTCGTCATGATTGACGATTACGACAGTTTTGCCGAAACGCTGCGCCAGTTTCCTGAGCTGGATACGCTCAACCTGCTGCGCGATCTGCTGCGCAGCTATGGCGGTGAGCGGCTGTTCCTGTGGATCGCCGCCTATCTGGATCGCTCGACCGACGTGCTGATTAAGTATCTGCTGATGCGGCGGGCGGGCTTCGCGCTGGTGGTCAAGGACAGTCTGACGCGCCTGAACGTGCGCACGACCGGGCTTTCCGGGGAGATGATGCCGACTGGCCGCGCCTATCTGCCCTCGGAGCGCGGGAGCAGCATTGGTATTGTGCAGACGGCGCTGGTGAGCGACGCTGCCGGGATGATTCAGGCGATCAACGAGCGCTGGCAGGGGTATCAAGCGGCTCCGCAGAGCGTAGAACCCGTCAAAACGACGCGGCGACAAGCCCCTTCAACGCAAAATGGGCAAAATTCAACCGATTCTCTCGACGACCCCATCGCGGAGATTGATGTCGAGGGGCTAATCGAGGATTTGCTCGGCGTCGGCGGATCACAGCCACCCGCGAGGAAGCGATCATGACGACCTACGAGCGCGCTTATCAACCCTCAAGCGATCCTCGCCTCAACCTGGCGATCATTGAGGCAAATCTGTCGCTGTTCCGCTGGGAGCGCGGCGAAGCGCGGCGCTATCTGGCCGACTACGACGAAGAACTGGACAGCAACCGGCATGATCCGCTGGTGCTGTGGCTGAACGCACAGGCGCAGGACGATCCCGACGACCGGATCGAGCGGCTGGAGATGCTGACCACGCTGGTGGACGAGGACAACCTTTACGCGCGTCTTGCCAAAATGATTCTGGAGAACGAGGCGCGTTATGCCGCGCTGCCACGTCCCAAGCCGCACCCGGAAAAGCGCATCATGGGGCTGCCGCGCCGCATTTTCATCGGCGTGATCGCGGTGTTCATATGCGGGTTGGTGGCGCTGCTGGTGCTGTCGAACCAGACGGCGGCGAATACGGCGACCGCTACCGCGACGACCGATCCGAATACGCTTGTGCCGACCGCTACGCTCGTGCCGACGCTGCTGCCGATTCACAGTGTGCCGCTGCCCAGCGATGGCTACAGCGTTCAGTACAGCGCGGGACTGCTGCAAGTGACGAGCGTCGAGGACAGCTCGCAGCGCGTCGTCGGGACGGACGGGACGGCGCTTCAGCCGATCAAAGGGGCGCGCTTCTACGCGCTCGATCTGCTGTTCGAATGCCAGATCGGAATTTGCGATACGCCGCCGGAAGCGACCCTTTCGCTGCAAGTGGACGACAAACTGATCGTGAACCCGCGCGATGGCGCGCTGATTCAGGCGAGCGACGTACTTCAGCCGATTGCGCGCGGGCGCAGCACCGACGGCTGGATGATCTTTGAAATTCCCTCGGACAGCGTGATCGACAGCCTGCTGATCGCGCCGAAGGACGCCGCTCAGGGCGCGGCTCCGCTGGTGATCAATTTGGGAGCGGCGACCCGATGACGACGATCCTCGAACTTCAGCAGAAATCGGCGGAACTGCGCCATGCCGCGCTGCGTTTTCAAACGTCGGCCAACACGCTGCGCTCGATCACCGCGCACGTCAGTCAGATCGGCGATGACTTGGCGCTGCTGGGCTACGAAAGCCCGGCGGCAACGCAGTGGATGGCACATTATCGTTCGGAACATCAGTGGATGAACGGTTGGGCGGATACGATGATCCACTTCGCCCAAAGTCTGACACAAGCTGCCGACCAGATCGACGCGACGATTGCGCAGATGGAGCATCCCGCGCCTGCGCACGCGCATACGACAGCGGCGGTAGTCACGACCGCGCCGCCGACCGCGCCCGCCGTCACGCCGCCACCGTTAGCGAGTGGGCATGTGCTGCACCCGACGCTGGCGCAGATGAAGCCGCTCGATACCTTTGAGGGGATTTACAGCAAGATTAAGAATGCCGCTTTCACTCGAATGCGCGACGTGACGCCCAATGTCGATCAATACCTGTCGGTGTACAATCACAGCCGCATGGACACCTACATGATTGAGCAGCAAACCCTGGCTGCCAAGCAGGTCGGCTTGGGCAACCTGATGGCACAGCGGAGCAGCGCCGAGCAGACGCTCCACATGCTGATGGAACACGCCGCTACCGATCCACGCCCTGAACTCGCCAGGCTGACGCAGAATACGCAGGCGCATCTTCAGCAATTGGACGCGCAGATCAAGAGCGCGCGCGCGGACGTGGACAGTCTGCAAAATGACGTGACAACGCTGGGGCAGCGGCTCGAACTGCTGCGCCCCTCGCCGGATGCCAGCCTACGCCTGATTCACAGCATGGAAACCGGGACGAGTCCGCAGTGGCTGGTAGACAGCACCTTCGATTGTGTGCGCTACATCGTCAGCAAGGTTCACGTACCGCCCGGCCTCGCTCACGACGCTTATCTGTGGAACGATCAAACCAACGTGTTGCAGGAATACGGGATCAACGTCGGGCATGTTCCGATGCCGGGGGCGGTGCTGGTAATGGAACGGACACATCCGTATGCCGATCCGGTTCACGGGCACTTGATGTACGTCGAGAAAGTAGATAATAATGGGGATGTGTGGATTACGGACAATCTACATCCGCATCCGGTTAAACTGTCGGATTTGACCGATCAAACGAGTGGGCCAAATATGGAATATCTGTATTTTCCCTGGCAGACACACGCTTAAAGGCTAGACATCGTGGCAAAAACAATTCTTGGCGAATACATCCTCGTTCAGAATGAGGGGCAGCGCAATCCGACAGCGGTCGCGGTCGAAAGTTTTGTCACGCCGGGGAAACTGAGCCTCTCGATCTCGGTAGTGGCCGAGACGCTCGAAGGCGAAAGCGAGAGTCTACAGCCCGCAGAGATGGCGGTTCACGCGGTGCTTGATTCTCTCCACGAGAACAACGCTCCTGAACCGCAAACGCTGATTCTTGACGCTTTTCGCGCCGCCAACCGCGAAC
>DASZXN010000259.1:0-9250 GCA_035545875.1 Phototrophicaceae bacterium | reverse complement strand
ACCATCGAGCCTTTGACGCAGGTTCCGTCGCTGTAAGTGCTGATGCCGTTGGGATCATCGGGGATGCAGAGCTTGACGGCCTGATCGTTGATCCAGAAGTGGAACTGATCGCTTTTGGCGACGACGCGCAGTTGATTCAGGCCGCCCACACCCTGATGAATCGCATCCGAGTCGATCCAGTCGCTCAGAATTTTGACTTTGCCGAGGATGGCGCGGCTGACCTGATAGTAGCCGTCGCCGCTGATCAGGAAGAGGTAGTAGCTGTCGTCCTCGACCGAGGTGTTGTCCTGATTTTGCAGGCGGAAAACCACGCCGTAGCCGTTATCGACCGGGCCGTCGAGGGTTTCAGCATCGACGCGCAGATCGAAATCGGTGAAGTGCGGGATGGCGACCGAGTACGCGCCGGAGTCCTCCGCGCCGATGGTGATCTGCATCTGCCCGCCCGTGATCGCTGCCGAGAGCCGACCGGGATACTGCGACCAATCGCTGTTAAAGCCGTCGGTCGCGCCGCCGTCGAAGCTGGCGGCGTAGAGCAGCGCGCCGGGATCGCCGGAGAGCGTGTAATGCTGCCAACTGGCGACCGAGCGACTGAGCGCGTAGAGTGCCGCGAAGATTGCGATCAGGACGACGAGGACGAGGATACGTCGCACGGGTTGTTTCCTATAACGACCAAGATCGAAATTTTAGCATGATGGAAAAGAAGCGTAAACGGTCATACAAAATACAGGGGAAAATACGCAAGTAACGGCGCAAAAGAAATTTGATCAGGTTCAAAAAAAACAGAAAAGAGTCAACGCAAAGGCGCAAAGGCGCAAAGGCGCAAAAGAAAGACAGAGCCAGAAAAACGAGACAAATGTTACTTGGCAACGTGCGGATTGGATTTAGAGTGAAGGCGAATTTCAGCGTACCTGCGCGATCCACGCCTCCGCGTGGCGCAAACACCAGGCTTGCAGCAGCGCGTAAAAGCCGTAGATCACCGGGATCAACACGCCAAGAAAAAGGAGCAGCGACCAAAGCGAAGTCTGGTCGCGGGTAGGGTCAAGCTGGATCAGCGGCGGGAGCAGCGAAACCAGTTCGAAGATGTACAGCACGCTGATGAGCGCCTGCGCCAGCCAGAACAGCACGACGACGAAGCTGGCGACAACAACAGCCAGTCCGCTCTGCCGAACCCGCGACGAAATCGCCACGCCGAGCGCCGTCAGCGCGCGCATACGCCAATAGGGTTCCATGACATAAATCAGCGCGAGGATCACGGCCATCCAGCCATAACCCATCGCCAGAAACACGATGTCGATGGCGGCGATCAGGTCAATTGGGCGCACGCGGTAGAGCGCTTCGACGAAGGTGAGCAAGGCCATCAACGCGACCGCCGCCCGCAGCGCGACGATCAGGTTCGTCAAACGCCAGGTGCGAATCTGAGCGATGCCGTGCTTGGCCGCGACGATCTGCGAGTCACTGAGCGAGGTCAGGCGCATCAGCGTCCAGCGCCCGGTGCTGATCTCATCGCTGACACTGCTGACCGCCGCCGACATGCAGACGTAATCGAGCAGCGGCGCGGCAATGAGGCTGGTCACGAACAGGAGCGCGGTGAAATCGACGCTGAGCGCCGTCGAACCGCTGAGGGGCAGCCAGATCAGAATCAGGCCGACACAGATGCTCGCCAGCGAACGCCACGTATAGCTGACCAACGCGCGCGCGCTGCCGCCCCAATGCGCACGGGAAATCTCGGACTGAAAGAGCGGGTTGCGCTGCGTGTGCGCGAAGGGGGTCAGACCGTAAAAGAAATTCATCTATTTAAGCTGGGCCAGCCAGCGCTCGGCACTGCGTAAGCTCCACGTTTGGATGATATTGTAGAAGCCGTAGACGACGCCAGCAAACATTCCCAGCAGCAACCAGGGCGAGCAGACAGCGACTTGCAGCGTGGAAAGCTCGGCGAGCGCCAGCGGCGCGAGCAGAAACGAAGCGAACATGAAAATGGTCAGGATGATGAAACCCTGCGCCAGCCAGATCGCCATGATCGCGGCCAGCGCCGCGAGTACGCCGACCGCGTGCTGCTGCGTGCGCGTCGAGATGGCAACGCCGAGCGCGGTAACGGCACGCATCCGCCAGAACGGTTCAACGCTGAAGACGAGGCCGAGCAGGACGATCACGAGGAAAAGCGCGAGATACTGAGTCAGCAGGGCGGGTGACGCGGCGAGTTCCGCGAGTCCAAAGGGGTGCTCCTGAAAAAAGGTGATCAGCACCGTCACCAGCAGCATCAGGGAAATGGCGAGGCGCGTGCCGATCAGCAGCGCCATCCAGCGCCAGGCGTGCGTCTGCGCCGCGCCGTGCTTGGCCGCGACCACTTGATCGAGGCGCAGGAGCGTCAGACGGAGCAAATCCCAGCGCCCGCTGACGATTTCGCGGCCAACGCCGCCAATCGCGGCGGCCATGCAGGTGAAATCGAGCGCCAACCCCGCCATGAAGCTCGCGCCGAAGCACAAAAACATGATAATCAGGCTCGGATTTTCGCTGTCAAAGCCACCGCCGCCAATCAGGAGGACAAGCAACCAGATCGAAAAGAGCGCGACGCACGTCAGAGCCAGCCACGATCTGCCGCGCCGAAGCATGATCTCGGCGCTGCCGCCCCAGCGCACGCGACGGGCTTCGACGACAAAGAGCGGATTCCCGTTCAGACGAAAGTGCGGGGTCAGGCGCGCGAAAAGCGACTTATGGCTCAGCCGTAGATGCGGCGTCAGGCGTTGCAGGCGCAGTAGGTTCCTCCGTCAGTCCGAGACTTTCGAGCGTCGTTCGTTCATCATTATAAAACGCGTCGAGCATCGGCTGAAAATGACTGTCGAGCGAAACGGCGTATTGCAGCCAGTGTTCGGCGCTCTCCAGATCGCCCGTGAGCTGATAGGCTTTGCCCAACTCGGCGTAGAGCGCGGGGTTGTCCGGCTGAAGCGCGACCGCCTGAATGATGGCGCGCAGGCTGTTGGCGTAATCGTACCTGGCGCGCAGGTGCAGCCCTTCGAGGAAGATCACCTGGGCGTTCTGCGGCGCGAGCGCGACCGCCGTCTGAATCCAACGGGTGCCGTCCTTGCCTTGCATATCGCGCACCCAACCGCCGTAGGCCAGCGCAACCGGATCGCCTGCCGCCTGCGCGAAGGCAAGCTCGGCATACGACCACAACTGGGCGTTGGCGAGCGCCACGCCGATGCGCGTCGGGTCAGTCACGCCAGCGACGGCAGGAAGCAAACTGGTTACCGAGGTCGTGTAAGTCGGCTCGGCGGCCTGAAGCAGCCTGACCGCACCCGTCGGATCAGTCGTGAGCGTAATCAGGCCAAGCTGATACTGCGCCCAGGGGAGATCGGTCGAATTGGGCGGGAGCAGCGTTAGCAACTGTCTGAGCGTGTCGGCAGCGTCCGCCCAGCGACCGAGATCGATGTCCGCTTGAGCGAGGTCGCGCAGCACGGAAGCGTCAGGATCGACGGCTGCCCAGTAACTCACCGCCTGCGTCATATCGCCCAAATCGCGCCAGAGATCGCCCGCCAACCGCGAGCGCTGCGAATTCCAGCCGTTCTGCGCGGCGTCGGCTTCGACCTGATAGAGCGCCTGCAAAGGACGATCTGTCAACGCGCTGGGCAACGACGACTCAACGACGGCGGCGGCACGTGGCTGAACGATGAGATTTTGTGAGAGATTGATCGCTTGCAGCAGGAGCAGAACACCGACGGAGACGGCGACGACGAACAGCGCGAACCACGCTGTCCGCAGGAGCGAACGACTCATCCGGCAGCGCTGCCGAGAGCATCCTTGATGATACGCTCGACCTCATGCGGGGTGAACGGCTTGATCAGATAGCTGTAAACACCGTGCAGCTTGCCGACGAGCCGATTGGCCGGGTCGCCGTAAGCGGTGATGACGATCACGACAGGCAGCTTGCCGCCTTTGGCGCGCTGCTGCTCCTTGATGCTGTCGAGGACTTTCCAGCCGGGGCCATCGGGCAGGCCGATGTCGAGCAGGACGAGATCAGGCTGCATTTCCTTGAAACGGGCAGCGGCGCGGCTCGCGTGGCTCTCGTGCGCCGTGACGATGTGCATCCGCTGAAGCGTTACCTGCAAAATTTCCGCCAGTTCCAGCGTATCTTCGACGATTAAGGCCGAAAGCTGCATGGTAGCCTCCATGCGATTAGGCGAAAGCTGGGTTTCGGCGAGCGTGCGCGAAGCATCCTGAGTGTCGCTGTCGTCCGTGCCCTCGCCCGTCACCCGCACCGCCGCGACCACACCCGTCTCGGCGGCAGGGGCATTGCGCAGCGAGCTTTGACGGAGCATGGGAATCGACTGCGTTCCGCGAACCGACTCGCGCGCTTCACGAGATTGGGGCGATCCCTCTGCCTGCTGATCGGTTATAATGGCGGTATTGCCAGATTTCGGCATGGAGCAGCGCCTCAACGAGCAGAAAAACTTGACGACTTCATGAAGTATAACATGGCGCAAGCAAAGCGGCGATCCAATTTTGTGAATTTTATGTGATTTTTTCGGTTTTCTAACATTCGTCAGACATATGGACTGCTAACAGGATGGATATTCCTCTGATCGCCCACGTCGCCACGCTCACGCTGAAGCACCCCGGCGATTGCAGTTTACTGGGCGTCAGCCCGGACGAAACCATTTACGCGGAAGAAGTCTACGGCGAAAATGCCTGGGTCGCGCAGCACGCACTCACAAGCGGCAGCACGCTGATCGAATCGGTCGATGAAGCGGAAGGCACGCAGGAGATTCAGCCGCTCGATCTGCCCGATGGAACGATCCTCTCCAAAAGCGGCTGGCAGACGATGGCGCTCAATTTCGCGGGGCCGCGCCATCGCGGGCTGCGCGAGCCGGAGCGCATCGGCGATCTGGTACGCCCGCTCGACATTCAGGAGAAGATGGCGCTGGCGCGCAGGCTCAGGCTCGATTTGCCGCCGCCTGCCCTGCTCGGTCTAGCCGAAAGCTACGTGTTAGCCGAAACGCGGATCACGCCGCCGAACCTGTATTTCGTCTGCCGACGACTGCGGCTGGCAATCGCGCTGCCGCAAGCGAAGCTCGACGCGGACGGTCAGCCTTACGATTACGAGACGCGTGTGCTGTACCTGGCGCATTTTTACGACGGCAGCGAGATACCCTTCGGCAAGCTGTTCGAGAACCTGACCGACGTTCCGCTGCACCGCCCGATGGACTGCCTGCTGGTCGGCAGCAAGCTCTACATCGCTGACGGCGGCGACTCGGAGCGACTCAGTACGATTCACATCTGGCAGCTTGATCTGCCCGCCGTCCCCAGCCGCGAAGAACAGTTGATGAAGAAGATTTACGGGTAGCTATGTCGATTCTGCGTCATCCCTTCTTGTTGATCGCGGCGCTCGCCTTTGCGCTGCTGCTGTCGGTTCAAGCAACGCGCGCCGATGCTGGCGTGACTCAGGTCTGCCCGACGACGACCGTTCAGCCGCGCGGCCAGACCTATTCGCCCGGCGGCGTGATCCTGACCGCCTTCGACAAGAGCGCAATCTGGGTCTACAACATTGACAGCAACCGCCGCTATCCCCTGCCGGATACGGCGCCCTGCACGCGCAACTGTCACCTCTCGCCGGACGGAACGCTGCTGACCTACTTCAACGACCCGACCAATACCTTCAACATCATGCACCTCGACGGGACGCAGCGCACGCTCGTCACCGAGAACGCCGCCGAGATTCAATGGTGGAACCCGACGACTTACCTGATCTGGACAGGCGGCAAGCAGGCATATTTGCTGCCAACAGCGGGCGGCGATCCGCAGTGGATCGCCAACACGCAGAACCTGACCTCGCTTCAGCCGGGCGGCTACTACGGCGTGCTGATCCAGCCGCAGGGCGACAGCTTCGAGCGCTGGCTGGTCAACACGCAGTTGATGGGGCTGCAAAACGTCAGCGATGGGCGCGTCGATTTGGGGCCGGATCAAGCCTATTTCAACGCCGAAGCCTGGTCGCCGGACGGCACGTGGCTGGCCTACGTCGCCCCGGTCGATGGCGGCGACGGCAAGACCAGCAGCGAACTGTTCGGGATCAAGCCGGGCGATACCAAGCCGACGCAGTGGACGAATCTGACAGCAACGGTTGGCGCGGTGCGGATCGACGGCGTGTCGGTCGGGGCGCTCAGTTGGTCGCCGGACGGGACGAAGATCGCTTTCTGGGTGACGCCAATCACAGGAGCAGACGCGACCCAGAACCTCGGTCAATCGACCATCAACGTGCTCGACACCACGACCGGAGAAGTCAAGGCTTACTGCGGCTACTCGACCGAGGATCAGACGCCGAATCCCTCGAATCTGGCCTGGTCGCCGGACGGCACGCAGATCGCTTTCGGCGGCGCGCTGCCGCACGACCTGACGGGCTATTATCTGCTGGCGCTCGATACCGCAACGGGCAACATCACTTCGCTCAGTCAGGGCGTATACCCGGTGCTGGGCAGCCCGGACGTGGTGGCATGGGGGAAACTGGCCTCGTGAGCACGGTCTCGCTTCAGTTCTGGTATGCGCTCAAGCGCCCGGCGATTCATCACCCGCTGTTTCGCAAAATCACGCGGGATCGCCTGCCGCGTCCGCAGCCAAAACTGTCGCTCGGTCAGCAAGTCGTCGTGATGGCGCTGTGCGTCCTGCCGGCCTATTTCATCCTGCGCTACTACGCCGACATGATCGTGGTCGGCATCCTGTTCATTCCGCTTGGTATCGCGGCAGTCTACATGACGCTGCACGGCACCATTGCCGGGCTGTACTGGGCGCTGCGCATCAGCGGGGCAATCGCGCGCGAACGCGAGCGCGGCACCTTCGACCTCATCTCGACCTCACCTTACGGCGCGTTCAGCGCAAGCTGGGCGATCTGCACGGGCTGTCAATACTATGACCAGACCTTCAACGGTATCGGCGCGCAGCGCGTGTGGTTCTCGCGGATTTTCTTCCTGACGCTGCTGCTCCTGAGCGCGATTATCTCGCTGATCGAGCCGCGCAGCACCAGCGCCGCCATCAATAACTGCCTGTACGTTGCCACAGTGGTGGTCACACTATCGCTGGCCTTCGTGATCGACGACATTCACTCGGCAGTGATCGGCAGTCTGGTCGGCATGATTGTGCCGCTGATCGTGCGCAACCGCCTGAACGCCCATCTCGGCGCGCTGGCAGGTTTCCTGACTCTGCAAGTCACGGCCTATATGCTGGTCTGGCTGATCGGCTTCACGCTGCTGCCGCAGATCAACGCAAAGCTCGCGCTCGGCGAACTGGCGGCCAGCCTGATGCTGCCGCTGGAACAGGTGCTGATCTTTTTCGCCGTGCGCGAGCTAATCGCGCGCGGGCTGTGGCGCGTCCATACCCTGCTGCTTGACGGCGACGTGAGCGATCTAAGCCTGCTGACGAAAGGCGGTCGGCTGATATGTTAAGCTGGAAATTGTGGCGCGCGATCAACCATCCACCGCAGCACTCGCCGCTCTATCGCCGGGTTTACATCCGCCAGCTTAATGTGCAGGATGAACCGCTCAACCTGCGGATTCCGCTGCTTGGCCTGTTCAAGAACGCCGGACTGATCATTCTACCCGTCGTGATCATCCTGCTTGGCACGCCAATTCTGGTGCTGCTCTACTATCTGGCGCTGCTGATCGCGCCGATTCTGCTGCCGTTCGCCAACACGATTTACGGGCTGATTCAGGTGGTCAGCGTGAGTGGGAGCATCGCGCGCGAACGTCAGCAGCAGACTTACGACGTGATCTGCACCGCGCCGCAAGGCGTCCTGGGAATGCATTGGTCGTACTGCGTCGGCTGGATTCACTTTCACTGGCTGTACCGCGCGATTCTGCTCGGCATCCTCTCGATTGGGATCGTCGCCAGCGTGTTCGGCGTGTCGCCACAGGCCGTCTTTGGCGGCGATCAAGTGCCGCTGGCGATTACGATCTTTCGGGCGCTGGTGCTGGGCGTGCTGTTCGTGATTGACTACGCGCAGACGATGGTCGTGAGCAGCCTGATCACGCTGATCGCGCCGGTGTACGCCGAAAATGAAGGTAACGCACGGCTGTGGGCGGCGAGCCTGTTTCTGACGCTGCAACTGGCGGTCTATGGGCCGACGCTGTTGTTCGGACTGTTCGCCTTACCGAGTACATTCACGCTGATCGGTTTTGCGCCGCTGGTGTCCGACCTGCTGATCCCGCTGCTGCTGCTCGGCTTCTTCGTCGCCCTGCGTGAGACGATCATCAGCGGACTGTGGCATACGATTCGGCAGCAGTTGACCACTGACGCGGTGGAACTCGACGCGATTAGTGGGCTTGCGTTATAATAATGCTTATCGCCATGAGCGAAATTGGAGATTCTCGTGACTGACATCATTACCCCAGAGGCTATTCCCGTCGATCCGGCGGGCTGGAAGCCTGATCCCGAACACCCGCGCCGCCGCCCCCCCTGGATCAAGGTGCGTGCGCCGAGCGGTGAGAATTACGAGCGCGTCTACGGTCTGATGCGCGGTCAAAAGCTGCATACCGTCTGTGAGGAAGCTCAATGCCCGAACCTCGCTGAATGCTGGGGACGCGGCACGGCGACTTTCCTGATGATGGGCGACACCTGCACCCGTTCGTGCGGCTTCTGTGACATCAAGACAGGTCGCCCCAGCCCGCTCGACTGGGCAGAGCCGAACCGCGTCGCGGAGACGGTGCGGGCAATGGGACTCAAGCACGTCGTGATCACCAGCGTCAACCGCGACGAACGCGCTGACGGCGGCGCGCCGATCTTCGCGATGGTGATCAAGCGGATTCGCCAGCTTCAGCCGGGGTGCAGCATCGAAGTGCTGATCCCCGACTTCAAGGGCAACAAGGCCGCGCTCGAAATCGTCATGAAGGCGCAGCCGGACATCCTGAATCACAACGTCGAGACGGTGCCGCGCCTGTTCAAGCAGGTACAGCCGCAGGATCATTACGAGTGGGCGATGGCGACGCTCGGCAACGCCAAGCAGATGGATCCGCTGGTGCTGACCAAGAGCGGGATCATGGTCGGCCTCGGCGAAACGTTCGACGAGGTGGTCGCGGTCATGCACGATCTGGTGGATCGCGGCGTCGATATTCTGACCATCGGTCAGTATTTGCAGCCGAGCAAGCAGCATCTCCCCGTTGAGCGCTTCTATCTGCCCGAAGAATTCGACCGCTTCATCGAAATCGGCAAGGCGATGGGCTTCAAGTGGGTCGAGAGCGGCCCGCTGGTGCGCAGCAGCTACCGCGCCGAC
>DASZXN010000258.1:0-9102 GCA_035545875.1 Phototrophicaceae bacterium | reverse complement strand
CCGGGTTCACCGCGTCGATGGCAAGCACGATTGACAAGACGCTGGCCGATTCGGTCAATTACCAAATCGGCGCGGATGCCGTGATTATCACGCCGACCGACGCGCAGACACAGACTGATACCGACGCTAGCGGTCAGCCAACCGTCACCGTCACGGGATTCAACACGCTGCCGCCCGATGATCTGCGCACGATTCCCGGCGTCGAACAGGTTTCGCGCGTCGGGCGCTACTCGGCGCAAATTCTGCTGCCGACGCAGCGTCTGAGCGGGACGATCCTCGGCGTTGACCGCGAAGCGATTGCCGCCGTCGCCCGCTTCCGCGCAGATTACAGCCCGCAGTCGATTGCCGATGAGTTCAATCTGCTGGCAGGCAATCGGACGGGCGTGCTGATCAGCGCGGCAACGCTCAATCGGTACAATTTGCGCATCAACCAGCCGATCCACATCCAGATTCAGGCGCTCGGCACGTGGTACGACGCGACGGTGCCGATTTTGGGCGTGCTTGATTACTTCCCGACGCTCGATCCGCGTCAGGGCTTTTTCCTGATCGGCAGTCTCGATCCGATCTTCGAAACGGTCGGCGCGCCTCTGCCCTACGATCTGTGGATGAAGCTCGCCCCTAATGCTGACAAAAGCGCGATCTTCGCCAAAGCCGAGTCGCTGGGCTACCCGATTGCCGAGTGGCGTGACCCCGAAACGGCACTACAAATCGCGCAAGCTGATCCGTCACGGCGCGGCGTGCTCGGCTTCCTCTCGGTTGGCTTCGTCGCCTCGATTCTGCTGACGCTCGTCGGCGCGATCATCCAGAGCGCCGCGTCGTTTCGCGCGCAGGCCGCGCAGTTGGGATCGCTGCGCGCGATGGGACTCGGCGGCGCGTCGGTCGGCGTGTATCTATTTCTGCTGCAAGCGCTCATGACCGGGAGCGGCGTCCTCAGCGGCACGTCGATTGGCGTGGCGACCACCCTGCTCTATCTGCCGCTGCTCGACTTCAGCGGCGGGCTGCCGCCTTATCTCGTCCGCGTCGATTGGGGCGACATCGTGCTGGTCTACGCCGCCTTCGCCGCGATTTTGTTCACCGTCACCTTTGGCACGACTGCCTTCCTCGGTCGTGAGCGCCTGTCCACCCTTGTCAAACTGGGAGATGCCTGATTTTGCATTTTGCATCAAAAGCAAGGGCAGGTCTGAGACCTGCCCCTACAAAAAACGTTTACACCGGGCGCGGCATCGCCCCTAAGATTGCCATCATCGTGCTGCTGCTGTCGGTAGCGGCGTGCGCGGGTGGGCCGCAGCAGGTCAACCCGACCGCCACGCCGATCCCGACTGCGCCCGCCGCCGCGCCGCCGACTTACGCCGTCCAGCGCGGCGACGTGGAGGACATTTTCGAGTTCAGCGGACGCTGGCAGCCCCGCGATCAGGAGCAGTTGGCGTTTCAGGTCGGCGGTAACGTGCGCAGCGTCAACGTGCGGCGCGGCGATACCGTCACCAAGGGCGAACTGCTCGCCGATTTGCAGATCGACGATCTCGAAAACCAACTGGCGACCGAGAAGATCGCGCTGCAAACCGCGCTCGACAATGCGCAATCGAGCGCGCAGGGCAGCGTCGAATCGGTCTCGGATGCCGAGGTCGCGCTGGCGAATGCTCGCCTGAGTTTGCAAGCCGCGCAAAATAATCTCCCCTGGACGAGCGTCACCTCGGCGCAGTTGGCCTTGCAATCGGCACAGCAGGCCGTCAGCGATGCGCAGCGCAGCTACGACAACGCCGTCAGCCATCCCGAAGTACAGGGCGCGGCTTCCGCCGTCGATGGCGCGTATCAGCAGTTGCAGTCCGCGCAGAATCAGTTGAAATCGGCGCAGAACAGCTACTACTCTGCCGCGCAGGGCTACAACAACGCGCAGGCGCAGATTAAGCAGCAGCAGAACAGCGTCGTTCAGGCCGAACTCAATCTGCAAAAAGCCCAGCAGAATGCCGCCGCCGGCTCAAGCGATCAGAATGTGCTTTCGGCACAGTTGGCGATCCAGCAGACCGAGGCCAAGATCGCCCAATCGTCGCTGGTCGCGCCCGCTGACGGCGTGGTGCTCGACGTGACGATCAAGCCGGGCGACAGTGTGACCGCTTACAAGGTCGTGATCACCATTGGCAACCCGGAGCCGAAGGAAGCGATTGCCAGCCTCGCTTACAGCGACGCGCAAAACCTGAGCGTCGGCATGGTCGGCGTCTGCGAGGTGCTCAATCAGCCCGATACTGCCGTCCAGTGTGTCGTCCGGCGCACGCCGATCAGCGGGCAGGACGCCGACCAGACGACCCGCGTCGCCGCGACGCTGCCCAACGTCGCTCAAGACCAGATCATCGACATTCAAATGCCGCTCAAAGTCTCGAAGGACGTGCTCTGGCTGCCGCCCGCCGCGATCCGCACCTTCCAGAACCGCACCTTCGTTGTGCTGCAAACGCCGGACGGCCCGCGCAGCGTCACCGTCGAGCTTGGCTTGCAAACCGATGATCGCGTCGAAATCAAGAGCGGCCTCAACGAGGGCGACGTGGTGATCGGGCAATGACGATCTTTATTCCGTCCCTTCCTCAATCGAACTCAGCCCAGAGATACTGCGCTGCTTTTCTCCCCTCTCCTTTGGGAGAGGGGTTGGGGGTGAGGGCATGAGCGCCTATATTGCCTGCCACCGCATCGTCAAGGTTTATCGCGTCGGCGGACACGAGCTGGTTGCCCTGCGCGGCATCGACTTCGAGATGGCGCAGGGCGAGTTCGTCGCCATCATCGGGCCGAGCGGGGCGGGTAAAAGCTCGCTGCTCAATCTGCTCGGCGGCCTCGACACACCGACTGCCGGGCAGTTGATCGTCGCGGGGCAAAATCTGCTCGATCTCAAAGGCCGCGCGCTCGCAGACTATCGCCTGCACCGCGTCGGTTTCCTCTGGCAGCAGGTTAGCCGCAACCTGCTGACGCATCGCTCGGCGCTGCGCAACGTCACCCTGCCGCTGATGCTGGCGGGCGTCCCCTTCTGGCAGCGATCCGCCCGCGCCCGCGAACTGCTCGACGCGGTTGGCCTTGCCGATCACGTCCACAAGAAACCAGAAGCGCTCTCCGGCGGCCAGCAGCAGCGGGTTGGACTGGCGGTCGCGCTGGCGAACCGACCGCCGCTTTTATTGGCTGATGAACCCACCGGCGCGCTCGACCGAACCAGCGGCGCGCAGATGCTCGATCTGCTGGCCGATTTGCGCCAGCGCTACGGCCTGACGATTTTGATGGTCACGCATGATCTCGAAATCAGCGCTTATGCGGATCGCGTGCTGACACTGCGTGATGGCGCGCTCGGTCAGGATTTATCGCGGGTTGAGGACGCACCCACGCTCGATGAAGTCGGTCGCCTGCGTCTACCGGAGGCAGTTCGCGCACAGTTGGGCGATACCCCGCGCCTCGCCGTCGAGATTCGACCGGAAGGCGTGCTGCTCCGTCCCGAATCCGACGCTGAGGACGACACCGGCTTTGCCGATTTTGTTCCGCAGGACACGCCGCCCGAACGCAAACACGGATTGTTTCGGAGACGATCATGAACGACGCTCGCGTGATCGTGCAAGGCGTTGAGCGTGCGTTCGGTTCCGGCGAGCGCCAGGTGCGGATTCTACGCGGCGTCGATCTGCTCGCGCAAGCAGGCGAGCGGATCGCGCTGTATGGGCCATCGGGCAGCGGCAAAACGACGCTGCTCAACCTGATCGGCGCGCTCGATCAGCCGGACGCGGGATCGATTCGTGTCTGTGGTCAGGAATTGAGTCGCCTGAACGAGCGCCAGCGCGCCAAACTGCGCCGCCAGCACGTCGGCTTCATCTTCCAGAGCTACACGCTCATGCCGACGTATACGGCTTCCGAAAACGTCGATCTGGCGCTGCGCCTGCCGGGAATTGGCTACTTCGAGCGGCGCAAACGGACAACTGCCGCCCTCAACACCGTCGGTCTGAGCGCATGGGCGGATCATGTTCCCGACGAATTGAGCGGCGGTCAGCGTCAGCGCGTGGCGATTGCACGCGCGCTCGCGCTTCAGCCCGATTTGATCCTCGCGGACGAGCCGACCAGCGGCCTCGATTCGCGCAGCGCCCGCCGGATTCTCAGCTTATTCGGGTCGATAGCTGAGTCACAAGGCACGACCTTTCTGATCGTCTCGCACGACCCGATGGTCGCTCGTTACGTCGATGCCGCCTACGACCTGCTCGACGGACGGCTCGTTCCCCACGTTACCCAGAAAGAACCCCTATCATGATCAAGCGCTTTTTCTCGACCGGTGCGCTGCCGTGCGCATCTGCCAAAATCACCTTTTTGCTGATCGTCGGTTTGCTGGCGAGCGCCTGTACCTTGCAAGCGCGTCAGCCGATCAATGCGCGGCTGCCGACACAGAGCAGTAACGCGACTGCCACCGAGACAATCCCGCCCTCGACGCCGCTGCCGTCGCTGACGCCATCGCATACCCTGCTGCCGCCGCCGACCTTCGAGCCGCCGACGCTGACGCCAATCCCCAGCGACACGCCATCGATCACGCCGACCGCTACGCTCGACACGAGTATCTCGATCCCCGGCTTGCAAGGGCTGGACTCGCCCACGCCCACCGGAACGCCCGGCTGTCAGGTACGCAAAGATTGGAAGCTGACCTACACCGTTCAACCGAACGACGCGCTGGCACGGATCGCGCAGCGTTATAACACTTACGTCAGCGATCTGGCGGCAGGCAACTGCCTGAGTGATCCGAATAAGCTCACGGTTGGACAAGTCATTCACGTACCGGGCACAGTCCAGCCCACCGAGCAAATTTATGACTGCTCATGGACGCTGCTCACGCCGATGGACGGCACAATGGCGATTCCCGGCAGCGGCACGCTTACCTTCGACTGGCGCGGGCCGCGCGCGCCGCGCAACCTGATCCGCATTTTCAAGCCGGACGGCAGCAAATACGAGGATGTGGTCGAACTGCGTCAGAACGAGACGATTGATCTGAGCAATCTGCCTGCCGCCGGGACGTACACCTTCTACATTTACCCGCTTGACGGCAATTTCCAGCAGATCAACTGTCACGAGGGCGGCCCCTGGACGTTCAGCAAAGCCGCTGCGCCCACCCCAACGCCGACCAGTGCAACACTCCCCAATGGCGCGTTGGGCCAATGATTTGTAGGGGTACGGCGTGCCGTGCCCCTGCGCATCAAGTTAAGCCCTCACTCTCAACCTCTCTCCCTCAGGGCGAGAGACTTAAAATCCTGCTGACCCGCTGTTCTCCCTTCTCCCTGAGAGCGTTTCTGGAAAGCGGGAGAAATACCGCCCATTCGAGGGAGTTTTCAGAAACCCTCTGAGGGCTGAGGAGAGGACATGGTTGAAATTGAGAGAAAGTCTGACGCGCGGATCGTTGGTAGGGGCGGGTCTAAGACCCGCCCTCACGCGGATAAATTCGTTTCGTGACCAGCCCAACCCCAAAGGTGTCCTTTCCTCAGCCCTGAGGGAGAAGGGGTCGGGGATGAGGGCAAAAACCTCCGGCTCAATCCTTAAGTTGATGTGAAAAGGGCACGGCGTGCCGTACCCTTTTCACGAAATATCGAACTCCACGCCCCAGATGGGACGCCCCGCGATGCGCTGGCCTGCCTGCACCTGAGCGTAATAGTCGTCAAATGGACTCGGCTCGAAGGTGCAGACCATCGCCGCATCCCAAAGCGAGTAAGTCGGCTCGCCGAATGCCTGCGCCGAGGCTGAATAGGGATGCAGCGGCAGTTCGACCTCCGTACCGATTTGCTTCGCCATCTGGCGCGCCGTTTCGCCGTCGCGCGCCAAAAAATAATGCGCTTTCGCGCCATTCACGCGGGCATAACCAACGATCTCGCCTGCCTGCGTGTATACCAGCGCTTTAACCGCCGGATTCGGACTCAGCCAGTCGAGCCAAGCATCGCCGGGGTCGATGGCGAAATCGACCGCGCCTTCCTCGTGCAACCACAGATCGCACAGCGCGGGGAGATCGGCTTCAGTGGGTAGGCGAGCTTCCAGTGAACATTCCTGAAACGCCTGTGTTGAGACTTTCAGCGTCGATGCGCCGAATGCCCGCTGCCGGTAGCCGAAGCGCGGGTAGTAAGGCGGATGTCCGATCAAAAAGCTGAGGGAATAGCCTTTCGCTTTGGCGATGCGGTGGCCTTCCGCCACGAGCGCGCTGCCGACGCCCATGTTCTGATGCTCCGGCGCGACCGCCAGCGGCGACAGGTTGACGACCTCGACGTTCTGCCCCATCAGCCGAATCGCCTGTGGTGAAAACAGCACATGCCCGACGATCCGCCCATCGACTTCAGCGACCAGTGACAGTTCAGGGTCAAAGCGGGAGCGGTGGCGATGCAAATCGACAATCAGCGGCACGCTCACATGCGGGTTAAACGCGCGTGCGTTCACCTGAGCAATGGCAGGGTAATCCTTGAGGGCTTCAGGGCGTATCTTGATCAACGGCGACACTCCTTTTCGGTTCACAGCGGCTCACAAAGGCCGAGTATAGTCACCGAGCAAGCTGCTTGTCAAACCACCCTACAAATCAATCTTGTAGCGACATTTCTGGCGCTCGCCGCGCTGATACATATCGTTTTCGGTCGGCAAATCGACGATTTCGACCAGCTTCGCGCCTGCCAGTTCGCAGGTACGGCGCGAGGCGAAGTTGTCGGGATTGCAGGTAATCCAGAGGGGATTGAGCGTGTGGCTGCGCGCCAGCGGCAGCAGCAGCTTGCAGGAGCGCGCCGCGTAGTGATGACCGCGAAACGCAGGCTGAACGCGATAACCGATATGCCCGGCGTAGAGCACGATACTCGGCACATTGCCGACGCGCAGCGCGATGTAGCCGACCTCCCGATGCGCAACCACCATGTTGAAATGGTAGTTCGGAACGAGTTCCGCCGCCGGATTGCCCGGCTGGGTCGCTTCGAGGACGAGTCGCAGGTCGCCATCGACCAGATTGCCGGGATCGTGAAACTGAAACATAAGACCATTCCTCAAAAGTCGTAGGCCGGAAGTGTTCTCAGTATAATCCGCCGATACTCGTTTATACGACCGAAGGAAGCCGAATGGCAAGTCCAGCCGCACAACTCTATCAACTTCAGCTTGTCGATCAGGAGATCGCGCGGCAGCGCGCCCGCCTCAAAGCGATTGACACCCAACTCAACGGCGACGAAACGGTCGCCCGCGCAGCCCAGCAGTTGAACACCGCTCAGGAAGCGCTCAAGCCCGCGCAAGCGCGCGCACGCGACCTCGATCTCGAAATCAAGACGATTGCCGAGAAAGTCAAGAGCACCGATGCCGATCTGTATGGCGGGAGCATCCGCAGCCCCAAAGCGCTGCAAGAGCTTCAGGAGGAAATCGAGTCGCTCAAGCGGCATCAGGGGCAGCTTGAGGATCAACTGCTCGAAGTAATGATGCAGGTCGAGGAGCGTCAGGCGCAGGTTGGCGACGCCGAGCATCTGCTCACCGATGCCCGCGCCAACGCCGCCAGCCAGCAAACCGATTTGCTGGCAGAACGGGAACATCTTCAGGCCGCCGTTGCCAAAGCCGACGAGAAGCGTCAGACAATGGCAGCCGCCATCGATCCGGCGGCGCTGTCAGCTTACGAGAAGCTGCGCCCGCGCTACAAGGGACAGGTCGTCGCCGCGATGGTTGATGGCGGCTGCAAAATCTGCGGCGTCGAGCAAACGTCGATGACGGCTCAGAAGGTACGCGTCGGTCGCACCATCGTCAACTGCGAAAGCTGTGGCCGCATTCTGGCGGATATTTCCTGAATGTCTACAATACACTCGTAGTTAGACAGCATAAAAGGATTTATCGGTTATGTTTGTCCATACCCCCGGCCCGCTCAAAGTGGTCAATACTTCGCTCTACGCATTTGACGCCGGCAACGGACTGTGCAAAGGCTTGAGCGGTGAAATTCATTCACTCGTGCAGTTCGAGCCGATTGTCGCGCCAATGACCGATCAGCGCGCCCTGCACGAAAAAGACGAACGTCCGGCCTTCAGCCTCGTCTCCAAAGGCCGCACCGAAGTTTTCGGCATCGACGACGTGTTCCGGCATGGCAAGCGCACCGCGATCCGCCGCTTCAACAGCCCGGAGCGCTACACGTCGCAGGACTATTTCCACATGATCGACGTGCTGTTCATGAAGTGTTTCCCGAAAACCTGGGATGCGGATCGCATCATCAGGCCGACGGGCGTAATCAATATCCCGATCAACATCTACAACAACGCCGAAGTCGTCGAGACAATCCGCGCCAACCTGATCGGCCAACGCACGCTCACCGACGCGCAGGGCGATTCGATCAATCTGGAAATTCTGCCGGATCGCCTGATGATCGTGCCGGAAAGCTACGGCGCGTTGATGCACTATGCCTATGATCCTGCGACGCTGCGCCGCCGCCCGAACACCGACACAACCGGGACGACACTGGTCGTCGATATTGGCTACGAAACCACCGATATGAGTCTGTTCGAAGGGCTGCACTACCAGCGCGACCGCACCGAAAGCGAGCCGCGCTCCGGCATGGGCGTGGTTACACGCGCGATTCAGAACAGCATTCGCCAGCAGATGCGCAATGCCGACGTGAGCCGCATCGACCGCGCCATGCAGCCGCTTGCAGGCATTCCCGCAGGCGAGCGCAAGGAAATCGACCCGATGCCGGGCGTCACGATGGACGTGACTGAGATTTACGACGAAACCATTGCCGATCTTGCGCCGCGCATCGCTCAGGAAGTGCTAACCCGCTTCCCCGATCATTGCAATCGCGTACTGCTGGCGGGCGGCGGCGCGTATCACATGGCCGAAGCGATCCAGCCGCATCTGCGCCCGCTCAAGGTCGTGCTCGCGCCCGAACCGGAACTCGCCAACGTACTCGGCGGCTTCACCATGCTCAACATTCAGGCGCAGAGCGGCATGTTCCTCGACCAGAGCAGCCTGCCCTCCTGACATTTTGTACTCGTAGGGGCGTTGCGTGCAACGCCCTATATTTCTACCCTCCATGACAATGTAGGGGCGCAGCGTGCTGCGCTAGGCATCAGTTAAGCCCTCATCCTGTTTCCCCTCAGAGGGTTTCTGAAAACTCCCTCGAAT
>DASZXN010000257.1:0-5528 GCA_035545875.1 Phototrophicaceae bacterium | reverse complement strand
TGTTGCCGTTTATTTTTGCAAGCAAGGATGATTTTCAGTTCGTCCCTATTATTTCCAGAGCATGAGTCGAGTATACTTAATTTTACAGAAAAACAACGTTAGGGTTGGAGGAAATCCTTGACCTGGTTAATCGCTGAAGATGAAGCCGACATCCGCAACCTGGTTGCCCTGATGTGTCAGGCATGGGGGCATACCCCGCAAACCTTCGAGAGCGGGCAGCGCGTTTGGGACTGGCTCGATAAGGTCGAGCACGGTGAAGCCGTCGAGCTTCCCGAACTCATTCTGATGGATATTCGGATGCCGGGCAAGAAGGGCAATGAAGTCGCCCACCGGATGCGCACGCTTCCGCCACTTCAGCGCGTGCCAATTGTGCTGATGACGGCCTACTCGCTCAATGACCGCGAGCGGCAGGAAATGGCGACCAACGACGGCGTGGATCGCATTCTCAACAAGCCCTTGCCAGATTTCGCGGAATTAGGCACCATCTTGCATGGCATTCTCCACGAAAAGCAGGCCAGTTATGAGCAATCAGCCCAATGATCAGGAACTGGATGGCGTCATCCAGCGCATCAACCGCCTCGGCACGGCTTCGGAGCGCGTGTTCAGCCGCATCTATAAAGGGCTAGGCAAGCGCGACGACAGCAAGCAGCAGTTGATCGAGCAAAATCGCCAGTTGCAAAGCTCGATTCGCCAGCGCAATCTGGAAGTCGAGCGCCTGAACAGCATCCTCGCCAGCATCGATCAGGGCGTGATCATGCAGGATAACGAGGGGCGGCTAGTGTTGGTCAATGAAGCCGCGCGCAAGCTGCTCGGCAACATCAAAGCCTTCTGGGAAAGCGAACTCGGCACCCTGTTCAACAATTTCCGCGAAGTCACGGCGGTCGATTCCGAGCTGTCGCCGCAGCACGAACCGACGCGCGTGCAGGTCAACAACCGCATTATCGGCGCGCAGCTCGCCGTCGTCGCGGATGAAGCGGGCACCCGTCTCGGCACGATCATCGTGCTGCGCGACGTGACCAGCGAAGCGCTCTCTGACCGACTCAAGAACCACTTCATCACGGCGATTTCGCACGAACTACGCACGCCGATGGCGGTAATCAAGGGCGTGAGCGAATTGATCGCCAATTCGGATACCCTGCCCAACCGCCGCCTGCTCGAAACCCTCAGCCGCAACGTCGATGTGCTCGACCGCATGATCGTCGAACTGCTCGATATTTCCGAATTGAGCAGCGACAATTTCAGCATCCGGCACGAAAAACTCAACCTCGAAGAACTGCTCTGGAACGTCGTCAACGGGCAGGCGCCGGAGATCAAGCGGGCGCAGTTGGACGTATCCGTGCTGATCCGCAACGCCAGCGACCTCTCCGTGCGCGGCGACGATCAACGCCTGCGCTGGGCCTTTGGGCATCTGCTTCAGAACGCGCTCCACTACACTGAAGCAGGCGGTCACATCCTGCTGACCGTCACCCTCAGCGACGACGACCACATCTCGATCCAGTTTGTCGATACGGGCGTCGGTATCTCCGAGCGCGACCTGCCGCACGTCTTCGAGCAGTTCTATCGCGGCGAAGCGCGCAACCCGAACGGCAAGCTGCTCGATCCGCGCGGGTTAGGACAGGGTTTATTCATCGCGCGGCGCGTGCTCGAAGCGCACGGCGGCTATGTCACCGTCAACAGCGCCAGAGGTCAGGGCAGCATCTTCACGGTGGTCATCCCAAGATTGAGCGATTAACGATAAAAGACGGGCGTTGCCGACAACGCCCCAACAGATTCTCACCGCGATCAGCATTTGCGAGTTTCCGGCGCAAACCGTTACAATTTAGATAGGCCGTTGTCAAGGGGAGCAGCCATTTGTGTCCGCGCTGGGAGCTTTCTCGTTCGTTCTGCATGGTCATTATCCGTTTTCCCGCCTGAGGGGACGCTGGTATCACGGCGAAGAATGGATTCACGAGTCGATTCTTGAGACTTATATCCCACTTTTAGACACCTTATATGATTTGGCTGACGAAGGCATTGCTTTCAAACTGACCCTCGGACTATCGCCGATTCTCGCCGAGCAGTTGGCCGATCCCCTCGTGCTGGAGCATTTCGAGCATTATCTCGACGAGCGCCTCGAAGCCGCGCACAACGACATGCGCTATTTCGAGCGCGACGCCTACAACGAGCATCTGCGCTATCTGGCCGAGTGGTATCGTGACGGTTTCCAGCGCGTCAAAACGTCATTCACGGATCGTTTTCACCGCGATTTGATCGGCTCCTTCCGGCGCTTGCAGGACGAAGGCGTACTCGAAATCATCACCAGCGCCGCGACGCACGCTTACCTGCCGCTGCTCTCGCGGGACAGCAGCGTCAACGGGCAGATCAGGACGGCGGTCGCCAGCTATCAACGTTTGTTCGGCAAAGCGCCGACGAGCTTCTGGCTGCCGGAATACGGCTATCGCCCTGCCGAGATCACACAGACAGGACAGCAGCGCCCCGGCCTTGAGCAGATGCTCGCGGCGAGCGGCTTCACCAACTTTTTTGTCGATACCCATACGCTCACGGGCGCGGCTCCCGTCGGCGTGGCTGCCGGGAACGTCCTCGGCACGTATGACACGGTTCAGCGCCGCTACACAATTCCCAGTACCGACTATTTCCCAGTCGCGTCCAGCAACCTGACCACGCTCAAGCCTTATCGCGTTGATACAGCGTCCGGCATCGCGGCGGTGGCACGTACACCCCGGTTGTCACAACAGGTTTGGGGGCGCGATCTCGGGTACCCGCGTGACTTCGACTATCGCGGCGCACATCTGCGCTCCGGCACGAGCGGCCTGCAATACTGGCGCATCACCGGGCCGCAAGTCGATGCAGCCCACCGCGACTACTATCATCCCGAATGGGCGGCTTACAAAATCGAGCAGCACGCCGAGCATTTCGCCCATCTCGTCGGCGATCAACTGCGGAGCTACAATCACGGCACGGGAGCGTATGGCCTCGCCGCCGCGACCTTCAATGCCGAACTGTTCGGTCACTGGTGGTTCGAGGGAATTACGTGGCTCGGCAAGGTACTGCGGCATCTGGCGCACAACCCCGACGTTGATCTGACGACCGCCTCCGAATACCTGACGCAGCATCCCGCCGACGTGCAAGCCACCCTCAAAGAAAGTTCGTGGGGTATCGGCGGCGAGCATTTCCTCTGGGACAATCAGGAAGTGCATTGGATGTGGTCGCCGATCCACAACGCCGAGGATCGCATGGAGCGGCTGGTCGAGCATTTCAGCACGCCCAGCGAAGCAGAAATACAGGTGCTCAATCAGGCAGCGCGTGAACTGCTGCTCATACAGAGTTCGGACTGGCAGTCGCTGGTCACGTCCGGGCTGGGTCGCGCTTATGCGATTCGCCGCTTCAGCGAGCACGCCGAGCGCTTTGATCGGCTGGTGTCGTCGCTCGAACGTGGTGAGCCGGATGTCGAGACGGCACGCTATGCCTGGGAGCGTGACAACGTGTTCGCAGATATGGATTACCGCTGGTTCAGTACGAAATAAATCAAGTAACCGGTAATGAGTGATGAGTGACGAGTTAAAAGTAAGGGAAGTTAAAAGTTAAAAGGCCGCATCATGAGGGTGTTGAAAAAACCCTCACCCTCAATCCCTCTCCCTCAGGGCGAGGGACTTGCATCCCTTCTCCCTGATGGAGAAGGGGACGGGGGATGAGGGCAGCATGGCTGAATGGACGACTTTTTCGACACCTTGATGGCTGGCCTGTTCTTCACTTTTAACCTTCGACTGTTAACTTTTATCCATTTTTCTCTCATTACTCATCACTCATTACTTGCTTTTTGAGGAGCACCCGTCATGAACGTTCTGTTCGTCAGCGCGGAAGTCGATCCGTTTGCCAAAGTCGGCGGGCTGGCCGATGTGGTTGGCTCGCTGCCGAAAGCCCTGCGCAGCCAGGGAATCGACGCGCGCGTGCTGATGCCCTACTATGCCTTCATCGACCAGAGCCGCTACAACATCTGGCATCTGTTCTCGTTCCAGTTCGAGCGCCAGAGCGGGGTTGAATACGTCGATCTTTACGGCACGGAGTACAACGGCGTGCCGATCTACTTCCTGCGCGCCCAGCCGTATTTCGGGCAGGAGCGCACGGTCTATGGCAACTGGGATACCGACGTGCCGCGCTTCATGTTCTTCTGTCAGGCCGCGCTCGAAGCCGCCAGCGCGATGGGCAATCACCTCAACTGGTTCCCTGACCTGTTTCACGTCAACGACTGGCACACGGGTTTAATTCCTTTTCTGATCGACCTGCGGCGCGGCGTGGACGAGCGCTGGCGGCGTACTGGCGCGCTGCTGACGATCCACAACATGGCCTATCAGGGCGATCACGTCGGCGGCTGGACGTGGATGCTCGGCATCCCGGCGCGCAATCAGCCTGATCTCCAGCGCCTCGATCTGGGCGACAACATGCTGGCGATGGCAATCGCCTACTCTGACATCATCACGACCGTCAGCCCGCGCTACGCGGTCGAGATTCAGTTCCCCTATCAGGGCTACGGCCTGCAAAATCTGCTGCGCACGCGCGTCCTCGACCTGTACGGGATCATCAATGGGATCGATACCGATCTCTGGAACCCGGAGACGGATCGCACGCTGGTGTCGCACTTCAACGCCGACAACTTCCGCGAGCAGCGCCTGCCCAACAAACGCCAGCTTCAGCAGGATTCCGATCTCGAAGTCCGCGACGACGTGCTGCTGATCGGGCTGGTCAGCCGACTGGTCGAGCAAAAAGGGCTTGATCTGGCCTTCCCTGCCCTGCGCCAGTTGCTCGCCAACAGCGACGTGCAGTTCGTCGGCCTCGGATCGGGCGAGCCGCAGTACAATGATCTGCTGTTCCGCCTGGGCGAGGATTTTCACTGGAAAGCGCGCGCTTTCGTCGGCTATAACGCGACCGTTGCCCAGCGGATTTACGGCGGCTGTGATTTGTTCCTGATGCCCAGCCATTACGAGCCGTGCGGCACAAGCCAGATGTTTTCGATGCGTTACGGCGCGCTGCCGCTGGTGCGTGAGACGGGCGGCCTGGCCGATACGGTCGAGAATTACGACGACGGCGCGGCGGATCGCGGGACGGGCTTCATGTTTCAGTGGGAAACGCCCGACGCGCTGCTCGGCACGCTCAATTGGGCCTATCGTACCTACCGCGAGCGCAAAGGCGCGTGGGAACGAATGCAGGATCGCGCTATGCGGGTCGATTGGAGCTGGAAGCGCAGCGCCGCCGAGTACATCGAGCATTACGAGGATGCAATCGCTCGACATCGATAAACATCGCGGATATTCTGTAGGGGCGGGTTTAAAACCCGCCCCTACCAAAACATTTTGTGGACAGTTCTTAAAGTATTTACGGCATACTGGTTTCGAACCACTTCTTGAGGAGACGAATTCATGAAAGTGAAAGCCGTTATTCTGGCCGGTGGCGAAGGCACGCGACTGGCGACCCTGACCGCCAAGCGCGCCAAGCCCGCCGTGCCCTTCGCGGGCAAATATCGCATTATCGAC
>DASZXN010000256.1:0-2126 GCA_035545875.1 Phototrophicaceae bacterium | reverse complement strand
TTTCCCAAAACGCGCCACGTCGCGTCGATCCTGAGCCTGTCAAACGCCTATAACGAGGAGGAGATTCGCGCCTGGGACGAGCGCAATCTCAAGCTGCTGCCTTCCGGCACGACGCTCGATTACACCCTCGAACCCAAGCTCGATGGGCTGACGGTCGTGCTGACCTACGAGAACGGCTTGCTTACACTCGGCGCGACGCGCGGCAACGGGGAAATCGGCGATGTGGTCACGCCCAACATTCGCACGATTCGCAGCATCCCCCTACGGATTCCCACCAATCCCGACAAGGGTAAAGCCCCGGAGCGGCTGGTTGTGCGCGGCGAAGTCATGTTCCTCAAGCCGGATTTCGAGGCGCTGAATGCACGGCAGGTCGAGCAGGGCTTACCCTTGTTCATCAACGCGCGCAATGCGGCGTCGGGCGCGCTCAAGCAGAAAGATTCCCGCATTACCCGTTCGCGCACGCTGACCGCCTTTTTCTACCAGATTGTTGAATCGGTTGGGATAACGCTGGATAAGCAGTGGGATATGCTGGAATACCTGCGGGATATGGGCTTTCTTATCCCACCGGAAGCCAAGCTCTATCCCACGTTAGACGAGGTTATCCAGCAAATACCCACGTGGGAATCCCGCAGAAACCAACTCAACTTCGAGATCGACGGCGTGGTCATCAAGATCAACGACCTCAAAATCGAGCGCGAACTCGGCGTGGTGGGAAAAGACCCGCGCGGCGCGGTCGCCTACAAGTTTCCCGCAATTGAAGCGACGACCAGGCTCAAGGGGCTGGTCGTCACGGTGGGGCGCACGGGGCGCGTGATCCCAAATGCCACGCTCGAACCTGTGTTCATTGGTGGGATAACCGTCAGTAATGCCACATTGCACAACTTCGATTACGTGAAAACGCTGGATATTCGCATCGGCGATACCGTCGTAGTCAAGCGCGCGGGCGACGTGATCCCCAACGTGATCGGCCCCGTTTTAGGCGCGCGCACGGGCAGCGAAGTTCCGATTGAGCCGCCGACTCACTGCCCTTTCTGCGCTACGCCGCTGATCCATCCCGAAGGCGCGGTCGATTGGATTTGCCCGAACGTGCGCTGCCCGGAGCGCGTCTATCGGCAGGCGGAGTTTTTCGTCTCGCGCGGGGCGATGGACATCGAGAGCATGGGCGGGCAGACGATCAAAATCCTGATCGAAAAAGGCTTGATTCAGGACGAGGGTGACATTTTCTTCCTCAAGCCGGAGCCGCTGCTGGAACTTGAGGGATTTGGTGAGAAGAAAGTCCAGAAGCTGTTCGAGTCGATTGAGGCCGCCAAACAGCGCCCGCTCGACCGGGTGATTACGGCGCTCGGCATCGAGGGAGTCGGCTCGACGGTGGCGGTGTCGCTGGCGAACCGCTTCGGCTCGATGGACGCGCTCGCCAACGCCAGCGTCGAGGAACTGGACGCGCTTGAGGGCATCGGCGAGGCGCTGGCGGAGAGCATTCACGGCTGGTTCCACGACGATTATCACCTGAGCGTGCTGGATAAGCTGCGCAAGGCGGGCGTCAATATGGTGGCGGCAGCGCGGGAGAAAGCGGGCAATCAGCTTGAGGGGCTGACCTTCGTGCTGACGGGAACGCTGCCGACGCTCTCGCGTGAGCAGGCGAGCGAGCTGATCGAGGCTCACGGCGGCAAGGTCAGCGACAGCGTGAGCAAGAAAACGAGCTACCTGCTGATGGGCGACTCGCCGGGGAGCAAGGCGGAAAAAGCCAGCAAGCTCGGCGTGAAGATCATCAGCGAGGACGATTTGAAGCAGTTATTAGCGGTGAGCGAATAGCTTTGGGATAACGTAGGGGCGGGTTTAAAACCCGCCCCTACAATGCGCGGAAATGGACGATCAACGTGGCAGGCACAATCATTATCAAGAAGGATCGGGAGAAGCCGATCCGCAACCAGCATCCCTGGATTTTCTCCGGCGCGATTGACGAGGTGCGCGGGAATCCCACACCCGGCGAGATCGTGACGGTGGTATCCCACAACAACCTGTTTATGGCGCGCGGCTACTGGAATCCCAAATCGCAGATTCAGGTGCGGATTCTGACATGGCACGACGAGGAAATCGACGAGGCGTGGTGGCGGCGAATGCTCAAG
>DASZXN010000255.1:0-17196 GCA_035545875.1 Phototrophicaceae bacterium | reverse complement strand
GCTGGAAGTCAGCTCGTGCAGCAACACCGAGGCATTTCAGGCGCGCCGCGCGAACATCAAGTATCGGCTGAAAGACTCGAAGAAAACGCAGTACGTCCACACGCTCAACGGCAGTGGGTTGGCGACTCCGCGCGTGATTATCGCGATTCTGGAGAATTATCAGCAGGCCGATGGCAGCGTCATCATCCCCGAAGTGCTGCGTCCCTATCTGGGCGGCGCTGAGGTGATCACGAAGGGAAGCTAGTGAACGTGAAGGCATCGTGTAGGGGCGACCTGACAGGTCGCCCCTACGAAACCTGAATTTCGGACAATAAATATTGAGGAAAGTTTTTGTAGGGGCACGACATGTCGTGCCCCTACGAACGCACATTATCCGAAACTCAGGTTACGAATAGTCGCCAACCTAAAAACGCCCCAACCGAATTGAGGCGTTTTTTGATCCGCGAAATATTACCCTGCGGTCGGCTCGGCGTCCTGCTGGATCACGCCGCAAGCGATCATGTCGCCGCTGTCGCCGTTATCGAGCGTTTGCGCGTCGGGCTGCGCCGCGTAGCGCGCTGGGATGTTAGCGTAATTGTCCGGGTCAGCGTGAATGACGACCGAACTGCCGTCGCTGTCGAACAGATCGGCCAGCTTGAAGCGATCCGTGACCGTCTCGGTTTCCCCCGTGCCATCGCCATTGATCAGAATCAGCGGCAAATCGCCCGCGTGATCGGGATGCTGGGTACTGCCGGGATTGAAATGCTTGCCTGCCGACGCGAAGGGCGGAGTGCTGGTCGCGTCACATTGACCAACGCTGTGGATGTGGAAGCCGTGAAAGCCCGGCGTCAGACCGTTGAACTGGCCGATGATGACGACCTTGCCGTCCGCGCGCTGCGAAAACGTCACCTGACCGACGTTATTACCTTTGGCGTCTTGCAGCAGCGCCGTCGCCCCGGCCTGCTGAAGCTCAGGCGTTTGTGTCGCCTGCTGCGCGATCACGCTGCCTGCGCTGAGCGCAGAGAGCAGCGCCGCGATCATCAACATCCACTTGATCTTCATCTCATTCTCCTTTTCACATCCGCAAGGTTGCCCTCGCTCGTGCGCACAGGATATTTCACTTGTAATTACGTGTCAAGCAGTCGGAGGGAAGGCGTTTAGAAGGTCGCCAGTGCCGAGCGTGCGATCCGCTGCACCGATTCGTCAGAATGGCCGAGTGCGCCAGTAAGAAGGGCGTGAGCGCGAGCGGCATCAAGCCGGATCAGCATAAGGGCAGCGATATAGGGAACCTGCTCGTCTTTCGAGGTATGAAGGACGCGAGCCAGTGGATCAAAAGCGGCTGCCGCACCGATCATGCCGAGCGACCAGACGGCGCTGTTGCGCACATCCCACGACGCATCCGTGAGCAGCGCCAGCAGCGGCTCGACAGCTTGCGCGTCGCCTAGCCAGCCGAGCAGAATCACAGCACGCCAGCGGGCTTCGTTGGGCGCGGACATATCGCTCACCAGCGCAAGCAGCGGCTCGACGGCGCGTGCATCAAGTAAATGCGCAGAAGCGTTGAGGCGCATTTGCAAATCAGGCGAATGTAGGTCGTTGAGCATGTAAGCGTGTGCCGCGTCAACCGAAACTAGCGCTAGTATAGCCAGAGAATTAGCGCCAGCGCCAGCGCACGACGCGCAAGCGTATCAGCACGACCACGAACAGCAGAATCGCGGGTGCAATGCAGCAAAAGACCTGCGCGAACGCCCCACCGCGCGCTCCGGCGAACAGCCAGAGCGTCGCCAACCCTTGCAGCACGAAAGTATAGGCGAAGTTCCAGACCGGGACGATCAGATTGTTGATGAAGGCTTCAATCGCGTTCTGCGAAGTTTGCGACGGCGCGGGATTCTGAATCAGCGTTTGCGCCGGAACCGGCGTGAGCAGGTTGCTCGGCGTCGGCGTGATCACCACGCCCTGCGCGCTGAACGACTGCGCCTGCCCCGGCACGGGCGTGACAATAATCGGCGCGATGTAGGGCGTCGGCGCGACGTAGGAGACGGTCGGCGGAATGACCGGGGTCGGCGTGACCGAAGGGGAAACTTCCAGATTGCATCCGGCCAGAATCATGAGCAGAAACAGCACGAGGTATCGACGCATGGCTTCTCAATCCATCGACGTTGCGGCGCACTTCTCTATTATCATAATTACAAAAGGGATTAATGGGAAGTACAGATTTGCTGGCTTTAGCATTTCGTAAGCCTTTGCCGCTAGGATGGCGCGAAATGAGAGGAGAAGACCATGCGCTTATCCCTAATCCTGCTCGCCATCCCCGCCGCGATTGGCGGACTGCTGTTCGGGCTGCAAAGTTCAGCACAGGCGAATGTCAATCTACCCAATCGCGGCGCAGCGCCGGAACTGCACAGCCTCAACTGGATCAACAGCGCTACGCCGCTGCGCCTCGCCAATTTACATGGGAACGTCGTACTGCTCGAATTCTGGACGTTCGACTGCATCAACTGTATCCACACAATCCCCTACGTCGAACAGTGGTATCAAACCTATCACACGCAGGGGTTGCAGGTGATCGGCATCCACTTCCCGGAATTTGGCTTCGAGCACGACTTCGATAACGTCGATGCGGCGACCAAGCGCCTGAACATCACCTATCCGGTCGGCATCGACAACGACGGCGCGACCTGGAACGCCTACAACCAGATGTACTGGCCGACCCTGTACCTGATCGACAAGCAGGGCAACATTCGCTACCTGAGCATCGGCGAAGGCAATTACGACCAGACCGAACAAGCGATTCAGACGCTGCTGGCGGAGCCGGATAACGCGGCTCAAGCCACCGAGCAGCCCTCGGCGCTCACTTACGTGACGCCGAACGCGGTCGTCACGGTGCGTTCAGCAGCGGACGCACGCAGCAGCACGCTTGGCTCGATCCATCCCGGTATGGCATTCGTCGTGCTCAAGCAGCAGGCCAATTGGGTACAGATCAGCTACAACGATGCGACAGGCTACGTTGATGCCGATGCGATGACGGTTCATACCGCGTAGCCACGTCAGGGCACGGCACGCCGTGCCCTGATAAAGATCGGCCTCATCCGAAAATGACGTACTGCTTGAGGAAATTCAGCGCCAGTTCGTAATAGCGCTCAATCGTCTCCGGCTTGCGCCAGCCGTGTCCCTCGCCCGCGAACACGTGATATTCGTGCGCGACGCCGCCGCGCTTGAGCGCCGCGACAATGGTGTCCGACTGCGCTTTCGGCACCACCGGGTCTTCGTCACCCTGAAAGACGATGATCGGGTCTTTGATCCTGTCGGCGTGAAAGAGCGGGGAGCGGTCGCGGTAGTGCGCTTCGTCGTCGGGCAGCGCGCCGAGCAGCATGTCGCTGTAGCGCGACTCGAACTTCCACGTCTCCAAAGCCAGCGTGAACTGGTTCGAGACACCGTACAAACACACGCCCGCGCGCCAGAAACCGGGCTTATCGACCAGCGATTGCAGCACCGTGTAGCCGCCCGCGCTGCTGCCCAGAATCACCAACCGCCGACCATCTGCCCAGCCCTGATCGACCAAATACTGCGCGCCGCTGGCGCTGTCCTCAACATCATACGTGCCCCACGAATGAATCAGCTTGTCGCGGTAGGGTCTGCCGTAACCCGTGCTGCCGCGATAGTTCACGTCGAGGAAGGCGAAGCCGCGCGTGGCGTAGAACTGCGCCTCTGCCGAGAACGAGGCGTGCGTCTGGCTGGTCGGGCCGCCATGTACGCGCACCACCAGCGGCGGCGCGCCGCTGCTCTCGAAATCAGGGCTTTGGGGCGGATAGTACAGCCCGTAGGCCGTTCCGCCATCGTGACTCGTCCACGAGATCGGCTGGGCTTCGCTGTAGAGCGCCGTCAGCATCTCGTTGCGCGCGCGCTTATGCACCCATTCACCGTCCGCCGCCTCGCCCTCGACCGCGACGCTGATCACGCGCCCCGGAATAGTCGTCGCTTCGGCCAGCAGCGCAACCTCGTCGCGCAGCGAGGACGCCGAAATCTGGGACAGATAGCCATAGTGATCGAGCGTCGTGATCCGCTTGAGCTTGTGATTGCTCACCTCGACGCGCCACAAGCTCGATTTGGTCTCCTGATTACGGATGAAGTAGATCGCCTGACCGTCACGCGACCAGGCATAGGTGCGAATCCCCTGCACCCACGCCGGAGCGCCATCCTCAGCATCAGCGTCGGTCAACTGGGTGTGTGTGCCGCTCGCCAGATCGTAGAGATACAACTGCCACCAGCCGCTTTTATCGCTGATATAGGCGAGCGTCCTGCCGTCGGGTGAAAATTCTGGCTGAAACAGCGAGGTTTTCTCGTCCCCCGCCAGCGTCTCGACGTGATCGAGCGCAGGCGTGCCGTCCGCAGCCTGCTTCAAATGCGCGAGCCGCAGCCACGTCCCATCCCACGCCATGTTGGGTTGATCCCAGGCGATGTAGGCAATCATCGTGCCGTCTGGATTCCAGGCGGGCTGCATGACGAAATCGGTGCCGTAAGCCAGCTTACGCGGAAACAGCTTGCCCTCGGTATCAACCAGCGCTAACCCGTCGATATTGTCCGCTGTATGCACGTAGACGACCCAGCGGCCATCGGCGGAGACGCGCGGCGCGGCTGCCGCCCCAAACGCGGGCGAGATCGGCTGAGGCAGGCCGCCGTTAAGCGAGACACGATACAGGCGATTGCCGCTGCCCACAAAATAGACGTTCCCGTGCGCAGCCGTGAACTCGCCGCCGCCGTAGAACACGCGCCCGCGAATCGACATACTCGTATCGGTCAGGTCTCGCGGAGCCTGCGTTCCGGTTTGCGCGACCAGCACGCTCGCCGCGCCGCGTCCTTCCAGCCAGACGAGCGTATCACCATCCCACTGCGCGTCGTTCAGGCGCTGCCCCGCCGCGATCATGGCCGGCGTGATCGGGCTATCCCACGTGCCGTACATCCGTTTCTGCTTGGTCATGCGAATAGACTCCAGACTGAGGAAATTGCTCAAGCATAACCACTACACGGGGAAAAGAAAACGCCCCACTGAGTGGGGCGTTTCGGTTTGTCTGTGCAGGGCGTAAAAAGTTTTTACCAACAAATTTTTTGTGGTGCCCTGCACGCTTTAATTGAAAACCAGTATATGAAATCCACGTTATAGAGTCAACCACTTCTTTTCACGCAATCTTCACGTTTTTGATTGATCCCCGCTTCATTATCGATAATTTTTCATTTCACAAATGGAACTAAAGGCGCTGAGAGCGCTCTTCAAGCCGAGAAATCAATCCATACAGCAGACTGAATCCTTGTGGAACATTGTGGAATCGTTAAATCAACTATCGAAATCTTGATTTTAATGTGCATTCATCCGGTTCTAATTTGGTATAGTTTGCACAAAAAATTTGCAATAAAAAACAGCAGAACTACTAGCAGTTCTGCTGTTTTCGCTTGAGAGATCGCGGTGGCGTTTAGCTGTTGTGCGCTTTGAGCGCTGCCGCCGTCGCGGGGCTTTCCGCCAGCATTTGCTTGCCGAGCGCGCTCTTAGGCTGGAAGGTCGGCGAGATGATCTCGACCACCGTGCCCACGTCCGCCCAGTTGTAGAGCTTCTCGCCGTTATCGTTGTCCGACATGATGCAACCGTAGGTGAACGGTGCGCCTGTCAGACCGTCGCCGAGGTAGCGACCGTTGGCGAGCAGCACCGCGCCGTGAAAACCGTTCATCAGCCCCGGCACAGCTTCGTAAATGCCCATGAACCAGTACATCGTCCACTGGGCGCAGCCCAGCGAGCTGCACAGGTCGGAGGAACCGCCCTTCGCAATCGGCTCGTGATCGAGAATTTCGTAGATGCCGGGGTTCGTCGGGTCGGTGTCCATACCCGACGAGATCAGCCAGCTAAAGACCGGCTTGCCATCTTCATACGCGACCATCGACTGCGTTTTCAGGTTGACGACGATGCGCTTGTTCGGCAGCGGATCGACCGGTATGGTGATGTCCGGCGACGGCAGGTTGACGATGTCGCCCACGTTGAGCGGCTGATCCCAGTCGCGTCCGGGGTTCGCCAGTTGAATCTGGTAGAAGGGAATACCAACTTCGTGCGAAATCACGTAGCCACTGTCACCCGGCTGAACCGTGTACGTCGTAGCGTGATAGCGCACACGCAGATCGACTTCGCTGGCGGTATTCTTGATTGCGTCCTGCATCTTCTGAATCGAGTCGTTGACCTCGATGTAACGTTGAGCATTGGTCTTTACCAGCGACGTAGTTTGCGCGTTGACGAAGGCGGCAAACGTATCCTGGCGCACGTCAAGGCCGTTCTTATCGACTTCCAGCCACGAGGTCAGCGTATCGCGGTCGGTCGTCCAGGCAAAGTGTTCGTCGGTGAAGGGATCGTAGCCTTTGAGGACGAAGTTCTGCGAGGTAAAGGCTTTCGCTTGCGCCAGATACGGCCCCGGATCGCGCGCATCAGGCGGCACCGTCGTCATCGCCAGGTCAATGCGCCCCGATGAGGCCACCAGCGCCAGATTGCCCTGAAGATTCGACATCGTAGTGGCAACGTCGAGGTAGCGACCATCCGTGCCGGGAATGCCAACCAGGTCGTTGCCCTGCCATTTGAAACCGGGATCGTAGGGGAGGATTTTGGTCTGCTCGGTCAAATCGAGCAGGAAGTTTTGCGTGGTAATCGTATCCATGTTGACGACGGGCATCACGCCGTAGCCGAGCGGCACGCCCGCCAGCCCGACCGAACGCGCCTCAGCGACCGTCGCCGCCGCGTCGAGCGATAAGCCCATCTGCGCGGGAGTCGCTGCCCAAACGCGGTCGCCGTCGTGCAGTTGAATCTGTGTTCCATTCGTCCACTTGTTTTGCAGCGCCTGTTCCGCCTGCTCGACCGTCATGTCGCCAATGTTGACGTTGAGCGCCCACACGTTCGGGAAAACGCGGTCGCCAAAGACATGCGTCCCCAGGTATGCGCCGACCAGCACGACGCATACGCTGATGATGGCAATGAGAATCAGCGGGTTATGCTTCAGGTACCAGAGCACGTCCCGCGAAGCGACGACCGCGCGGCCTTTGAGCACTTCACGGTTGACCCGACCGGGATCGGTCGGCGCGCGCGACATCACTGGGCGTTCGACCACCAGTTCCTCACCAACAACCGGATCGTCCGTGTGGCGCGTGACCATCTGCTTGCGCTGGCGTGCGGCGTAGCGCTCACGCGCTTGTCCGCGAGGCGATCTACGTTCAGGCTGGTAAACTTCCATTATCGCTTATCGCTTCTCTCTACCGTCAACCGTTGGATAAATACTATTCTAAGGTATTTTTCTAAAAACGGATGAATTATCTCGCTTCTGTACGATAATCGTTACGCGGCGGCGAGAAGCAGTCGATCACCAGCGAATCGATCAGGGCGCGCGCGCTGTGGGTGATGCCGCCGGGGATGGCGTAGCTGTCACCGGGATTGCAAATCTGCACCACGTCGCCAATCGTCATTTCGACCTTGCCGTAAATCACGTAGCCAATCTGGTCGTTCATGTGGCTGTGCTGCGGCACCAGCGAATCGCGTTCGAGGAAAAACTCGCAGAGCATTTCTTCGTCGGTCGTCGCCATTGTGCGGCGATGCACCCCCGTCATCATCTCGACCTGCTTGGCTTCCTTTGAGGTTACGATATAACCGTCGGACATTTCTCAACCTCCTTCAATAATGGGCAGGTATTATGCCTGTCGAAAGGCGGTTTGTCTATCAATGGACTCACGCCGACGGCCTCACGCCAGCTTCTTAATCTTTTTTTCGGATTACCTCCTCGTTTTTTGGGTTAATTTCTGCTTAAAATGAGCATATCGCCTTAAACAGTGCTACTCTTTAACGCGCTTCCCTTCTCTGGCATAGCGTTGGTTGGCACTGTTTCGGGCCAGAAGCCGATCACAGGTTTCATAAGGTATGGCACACAATAAACATTTCATCTATCAGATCAACACGTGGGTCTGGCTGACCTCCCTGAGCAAGCGTTACGGTCGAACGATTACCCTGAATGACGTGCCGGATCGGGCGCTGGACGAGATCGCCCGGCACGGCCTCGACATGATCTGGCTGATGGGCGTCTGGAAACGCAGCGCCGCAGGCCGCGCCAACTCGCTCAAGTACAAGCACGAATATCTGCCTGTCCTGCCCGATTTGACCGATGCCGACGTGATCGGCTCGGCTTACTCGATTGCCGATTACTCGGTCGATGAGCGGCTCGGCGGTCGCGCGGGGCTGGCGAAGCTGCGCAAGCGGCTCAAACAGCGCGGCCTGACGCTCATGCTCGACTTCGTGCCCAATCACGTCGGCCTTGATCATCCCTGGCTGGAAGCGCATCCCGATTACCTCGTGCGTGGCAGCGCCGCCGACCTCAAGAATCGCAAGGACGACTTCTTCCGCTATAAGCCGGCGCAGGGCAAATCGATCATTTACGCGCATGGCCGCGACCCGATGTTTCCCGGCTGGTCGGATACGACTCAGTTGAACGTCTTTAATCCCGATCTGCGTCAGGCGACGATCCAAACGCTGCTCGACATCGCCAGCCAGTGTGACGGCGTGCGCTGCGACATGGCAATGCTGCTGCTCAACGACATTTTCGCCAACACCTGGCGCGGCTACGTGGGCGAAGCGCCGCCGCTCGATTTCTGGAAAGAGATCATCCCGCCGATCAAGGCGAAATACCCGAACTTCACCTTCGTCGCCGAAGTCTACTGGAACAAAGAATACGAGATTTTGCAGCAGGGCTTCGACTACGCCTACGACAAAATCCTCTACGACCGCATCATGGAAGGCGACGTACAGAAGCTGCGTCAGCACCTCCTCGCCGACCTCAGCTATCAGGATCACATGCTCCGCTTCATCGAAAATCACGACGAGCCGCGCGCTTATGCCAGGCTCGGCGCGGCGCGCAGCCTCGCCGCCGCCACCCTGATCTGCACGCTGCCGGGCGCGGTGCTGCTCCACGATGGTCAACTGACCGGGAGATCGGTCAAGCTGCCCGTGCAGATCAAGCGGCAGCCGGACGAGGAATCGCACGACGAGCTGGAAGACTACTACATGCGCCTGCTGCGCGAAGTCCGCGACCCGATCTATCAGCAAGGCGACTGGTATCTGTTCGAGATGCGCCCGATTGCCGAGGGCAACTACACGCATCAAAATCTGCTGGCATACGGCTGGTACGAGCAAGGCAAAGATTACCGTCTGATCGTGATTAACCTGACACCCCACTCATCGCAGGGGCGCGTGAATCTCTCGGCCTGGCCCTGGCTCGAAGGCGCGGAGTGGCAGTTGTACGACGTGACCGACGACGAGGAATACGAGCGGGCGGGCGCGGTCATGACGAAAGAAGGACTGACGATTCTGCTTGGCGCGTATGAAGCGCACGTCTTTCGTTTTGAGGCTGTTGCCGCGAGCGAGAGCATCGCCGCTGACTAGCACGCCGGGCTTCACGCTGACCATCCCCAAACGCAGCCCGCGCCTGCGCATAATCGGTCTGCTTTACGGCGGGATTGTGCTGCTCTGGTTGAGCGTTGAGGACAATAATGCGCTGGAAGTGGCGATCTTCGGCGCAGGGCTGGCGATTCTGTGCCTGACGTTCTGGATCACGGGGCGCTTCGGCGGCAGAGTTCTTGAGCGGCGCACTGCCCTGTTCGCGGCGGCGCTGGCAGGCGCGATCAGTGGCTTACTCGGCACGCTGCTGACCGCCGCGCTGATGCTGTTCAAGGTCGGCCTGCACGCCGACGATTTCCCTGACTTTCCGTTCGGCATGATGGTCGATATGGTCGCCCGCGCGCCGCTCTGGGCGCTGGCGGGCATCTTCGCGGGAATCGGTTTACTACTGGCGTGGTGGGCGGTTGACACGAGGGATAAATCGTAGGGTCACGGCGCGCCGTGACCCTGTTGTAAAAGACCGCTCTCAGTTCTGCACAGGTCGCAGCAGATATTGACCCTGATTGCTCTCCGCCGCCCATCCCTTCAGGCTGCCGACGCCAATCTCCCACCAGACCGTACCGGATGGATCACACTTCGGCCCGCTGATCACGTCGAACGTCTCGCTCGTCAGCACGCTGATCAGGGTCGCGCCGAGCGATGGATCGGTGCGCAGATTGATGCTGCCGACCGCTTGTCCCTTGCCGCCCGCGACCAGACGCGGCGGCAGACCATTCGGGCAGGTGATCACGCTGACAGGCGATGTGACCGCGCCGAAGCCGCCCTGCGAAGCCGTCGCTCCCATATAGGGCGCTTGCAGCACGGCAATCGGGTGATAGAAATGCGCGATCACCGTGCCGGTGCTGTCGCTCAGGGTATGATGGACGACGTTATAAACCCCGCTGTTATCCTCCTGAACGCCGAGCCAGCCGTCCGGCGTGCCCACCAGAAATTGATCGGTGATGCTGATCGGGTGCTGTACGTCGCTGCGATCCAGCAGCACGTCACCATCGGGATGCTCGACCAGCACATCCCAACCATCCGCGACCCAGTGAGCTGCGTTAACCTGCAAATCGTTCGGGTTGTAGTAGATCACGTGACCATCGTCACCATACGCGACGACGTTGGCCTGCGCCGCGCTGCCGCCAATCGGCACGGGATAGTCGGTGCGATGTGCGGGCACAATTGTCTCGCCCGTCGCGTCGAGTGTCTCCTCAGTCGGATCATAGGGGGCGACGTTGGGCGTCACGATGTCCTTGACCGGATCCCAGCGTGTCAGCGGCGCGGTCGGCTCCTGAGCGCACTTGTAACAGGTCGGCTGGAAGTCGATACCCTTGCTCGTCCAGTCGCGCACGATGGCGTAATCGCCGCCGAAGCGCGTGCCGTCGAGCCGCGCAATCGGAATCCCCTGTCCGGCGTCCATGATCACAATCGCCGCCTCATACTGCTGCTTCGATTCGTCAATCGGCGCGACGTAGCTGACCGGGAACAGCGTCCCATCGGGGCTGAAGGGGCCTATATTTGCTTCGGTGACGCCGAACTCGGAGATGCGCCAGGTCGCGCAGCAGCCGCCGCCCGCCGCAATCGTCACGCTCAGACGGACGCCGGGCGTGAAGTTGAGCGCCGCCATCGTCGCGCGGCTGGACGAGAGTGCCACCAGCGGCGCACTCGGAAACGTGCCGACTTTGAGCGGCAGCGTCCCGGCGGGAATCGCGCGATCCACGCCGTCCGCCGACAAAACCTGAAGCGCGTTCGCGCCGTCGGCATAGACCACAACCTGCCAGTTGGACGAATCCTGCGCGCTGACGGTGCTGACAGCGCTAGCCGTCAGCGTCAACAGCAGCAATACGAGCAGTAAAGTCAGTTTTTTCATCGCTTCTCCCAATAAAAATTGGATGCCAACGCCAGCCCGGTGTTAAAGATCATCTTCATTATCGTCATCGTCATTCTTATCGCCTGCGATCAGCGCTTTCTGCGGATTCGGTTTCGGCAGTGTGTCCGCGCCCGGCTTAGGCGCATCGGACTTCTCCCCGCCCGGCTTGAGCAGTTCCGCCGTCTTTTCGGAGAGCTTCGCCAGTTCGCGCAGCCACTTCTGCGCGTCGCCTTTGCGCTTGTCGTTGGTCGCTTCCATCCGATCATATGCGAGCTTCATCAGGTTGGCTGCGCTGACGTAATCGCGCTTGTGAAAATAGGTCAGCGCCAGATAGTAGAGCGTCTCCGGGCGCTGCTGATCGGCGTAATAAGCCGCCGTGAAATGCCGGAGCGCCTCATCCCAATCCTCGTCCTTGAAGGCGATAATTCCATGCCCGTAATGCGCCAGCAGCTCGTGCGGGAAGATACGCAGCGCCTGATCGAAGTCCTCGATGGCACTCTGCGTTACGCCGTCATCCAGATACATCAGGCCGCGCGCCGCGTAATACTCGGCCTTGCCCGGCAGCGCCTCAATCGCGTTCTTCATCGCGTCGATGGCCGTGTCGAAATCATTTTTTCGGTAGGCTTCGAGCGCCTGCCGATAGTAAGTATCGGCCTCGAAGCGCGTAAAGCCTAAATGCTGATCAATCCGAGGCATAATCGCCGCTCGTACAACTGATTTTGATCATTTTAGCGCGATTCGCCCGACGCAACCGTCAGCGGGCGCGCCGGAACGTAAAAATTATTCTGAACGTCGCTGCCGGACGCTGGCAAGCGTACGCCATTCGCCAAGCGATACCAACCAATATACAGCAGATAGTCGCCCGGTGCAGCAGTCGCGGGAATAACGAGCGTGCGCGTCTCGGCGAAGCCCAAGCCGCCGCGCCAGCCCGAAGTTGGGTAGGCTGCCGGACTGCCGTCGCCTGTGACGAGCGGCTTCCCGGCGCTGTCGAGCAGGCCAATCGCCTCCGTCCAAGCTTCGGAGATCGATCCAATGGCCTGCCAGTCGAGCGTGATCGTCAGCGTTTGCCCCGCCGTGAGCTTCTGTGCCGAGAGCGAGTAACCGGACAGGCGAATCTGATTGCCGTAAACCACGTCCGCGCTGAACTGCGGCGCAGGCGGCGGCACAGTATTCAGAACCGTCGCCCCAGCGACGATCAGATTCACCAGCGGCGCGCCGTTTTGTGAAAGCGGCACAGTCGCGCTCGCCAGCGCCGTCGTGCCGATGGGTTTGCGCCAGCCGATCAGGAGCTTGATCTGATAGGGGAGCGGATATTGGCTAACCTTGTTCGGATCGAGCCTGAAGCGCACCGGAACGGTGTAAATGTCGTTCGGCTGCATCGAACGGGTTGGCAGCATACCGGGAGCTTCATCGACACCGCCGAGCACGTCCTGATTGAGCGGATAGAGTGCTTTGACGAACAGGCGCAGATTGTCGGCGCTCGATCCGCGCATGTAGAGGGTGAAGCGCAGCCAATCATCGGCGGGCAGCGTCTCGGTTTGCAATTGATAGCCGATCAGGGTCAGGCCGCCGCCGGAAACGTTCAACGGCTCGATACCAGCAGGCGGCGCGTTCACAATCGTCGCAGGCGTGAAGGCCGGCGCGATGTAGATCAACGGCGTGACCAACGCCAGCGCCGTCAGCGGCGTGACGATCAGGCCGCCCCATTTGCGCCCCAGCAGGGTCGTCCAGCCGACGACGAACAGCACGGCGAACGCGGCCAGCCCCGGAAAGAGGATGCGCCCTTGCGAGACGTTGATGCGGCTGGTCGCGAGCAGCAGCGTCAGCACGGCGGCCAGCGCGATGCCGACCATGAACAGCAGGCGCAGGCGCAGCGCTGGCAAGCGACGGAAGCTCAGAATCAGGCCGATCACAGCCAGCAGCGACACAATCGGCAGGTAGATCGCGTAGAGCCAATCGGGGCCGCGCACGTTGAAATAGCCGAGGATAAACCAGAACGACTCCCAGATGCCTTTAGCCTCGAACGGCGTGACCAGATGCGGCGGGCCGCCACGTCCCCAGATGCGCAGTGTCGCTTGCAGCGCCAGCAAATCGCCATACAACTGGAGATTGCGCAGGTACCACCATCCCGCCAGCGCCAGCGCCATCCCGAACGATACGCCGATCAGCAGCGCGACCCGTCGCCAGCGCAAACGACGGATGAGCGCGCCAAAGATCAGCCAACCGTAGACGATCCCGAACAGAGTCAGGCCATTGATCTTGGTCAGAGCGACCGCGCCCAAAATCACCCCGGCGAGCAGCACGTCGCGAACGCGAATCATCCGGGTCTGCCAGATGCGCAGGCACAGATAAATCCCTGCCGCGTGGAGCAGCGTCACCAGATTATCGTTGTTGATGCTGGCGCTGATGTGGACAAAAGTCGGGATCGAGATCACGAGCAGCAGCGCGAGGAGCGCGATGCGATGATCGTCGGTGACGAGGCAAGCGCAGCGATAGACGAGCCAGACCGTCCCGGTCGCCAGCGTGATGCTGTAGAGGCGCAGAATCCAGACAGCGAGCGCCGTATCGCCGCTCGGTGTGGGAACCGGATGCAGATAGACGTTCTGGTTGTTATCCGCGACCACGCCAATCGAGGCCAGTGGGTTTAACTGTAAATACTCCGCTAAATCCGTCCGCTTGGTCGGGGAAATCAGCAGCGCGCCGATCACATAGTAGAGCGGTGGATGATGGCGCTGCACCGACTGGCTCTCAACGGCTGGCTCACGTGCCATCACCGCGCGTGTTTCGAGGATCGGAAGCTGCCCGGTATCGAGCAGATTGCTGGTGTAGAGAAAATGCGAGGCTTCGTCCGGCGCTTCAAACGGCGGAGTGATCGCCGCGTAAAAGCAGGCCAGAATCACAAAATACAGGCATAACGCCAGCGCCATTCGATTCGGTTTAGACTGCATAAACGCTGCGCAAGCACGTCAACGGTGGTCGCCTGTCACTGGATAGGATCGCAGGACAGGAGTATATTACAGCCGTTGGTACAAAAGAGAAAAGTGACTTTTTGCGATGGATTTTGAACTCACCCAAGAACAACGCATGTGGCAGCACGCCGTCCGCGATTTCTGCGACGCTGAACTCAAGCCGCACGCCGCCGAAGTCGATGAGAACAGCCAGCTTCACTGGGATTCGATCCGCAAGATGGCCGATCTCGGCCTGTTGAGCATGGCCGTGCCCGAAGACTACGGCGGCATCGAAACCGATACGCTGAGTGCGGCGATTGCGCTCGAAGAAGTCGGGCGCGTCTGCGGCTCGACCGCGCTCTCGCTGGCGGCGCATCACGGTCTCGGCTGCGCGCCGCTGGCGCACTGGGGCACAGCGGAACAGAAAGCCCGCTGGTTCCCCAAGCTGATCAGCGGCGCGACGCTCGGCTCGCTGGCGCTGACCGAACCCTCGGCGGGTTCGGATTTGCTGGGCGTGCAGACCAGCGCCCGCCGCGATGGGGGTGACTGGGTGATCGACGGGTCGAAAGCGTGGATCACCAACGCGGGCATCGCCCCGGTGATCACGGTGCTGCTGCGCACGGGCGATAAGGGAAGTTCGCACGACTTCAGCATGATCCTCGTGCCGACCGACTCGCCCGGCCTGAGCATCGGCACGCCGGAAAAGAAAATGGGCGTGCGCGGCTCTCCGACCTACATGCTGAGTTTCGATCACGTGCGCGTGCCGCTCGACTCGGTGTTGGGCGAGCAGGGTTACGGCTTTCAACAGACCATGCAGACGCTCGACGGCGGACGAATCGGCATCGGCGCGATCAGTTTAGGGCTGGCGCAGGCCGCGTTCGAGGAAGGCGTCAGCTACGCGAGCCAACGGCGCGCTTTCGGCAAAGTCATTGCTGAACACGAGGCGATTCAGTGGATGATTGCTGATGCGGCGATGGAGATCGAGGCGGCGCGGCTGCTGATTTACCGCGCCGCGTGGTTGAAGGATCAGGGGAAAGACTTCACCAAAGCCGCCGCGATGGGCAAGCTGATGGCAACCGAAGTCGCGGAGAAGACGGCGCGCAACGCCATCCAGATTCACGGCAGTTATGGCTACAGCCGCGAGTATCCGGTCGAGCGCATCTACCGCGATCAGCGCCTGATGACGATTGGCGAAGGCACGAGCGAGATTCAGCGCATCGTGATCGCGCGGCGTGTGCTGCAAGAAGCACATCAGTAAATTGCTTCGTTCCGAAACACTTTCGAAGAGGCACGGTGACGCCGTGCCTTTTTATTTTCACACCCAATGGTTTGAAATTTCTATTGTAATTACAGGTCATGTTTATATATAATGAAATCTGTCCTTATACGCAGACAAGGAGAAAGATCGATGACTCGTAAAAGCCTGACCGCCCTCGTGATGAGCCTGGCGGCTGCGACAGCATTCGCGCTGCCCGCGCTGGCTCAGGATGCGACCGAAGCGGCGACTCCGCCCGCCACCGCCGAAGTCACGGCGACGACCACGCCGATCAGCACCGAACAAAGCACGGCGGAAGCGACTGCCGTCACGACCGCCGAAGCAACCGCGACTTCAACCGCCGAGGTCACGCAGCCCGTGACCGCTACCCCAACCGGAACGGCTCCGGCGACGGCGGAAGCGACGGCTGCCAGCACCGCCGCTGTCGCGGTTCCCGCCAACGCCATCCTGACCGGACTGAACAATCCGCGCGGCATCAGCTACGACGCGAACGGCAACCTGTTCGTCGCTGAAGCAGGTTCGGCGGGATCGCTGCTCGTCCAGCACGATCCAACCAACGGCGATACCTATGCTGGCCTGACCAGCAAAATCACGGAGTTTTCGGCGGCGGCCACCGAGTCCGCGCCCGTGCCCTTCCTGATCAGCGGCGGCGATCCGCAAGGGGAAATCGTCGGCGCGACCGACGTGCTCGCCAATGGCAACTCGCTCTGGGTGGCGATTTCCAGCCAGATTCCCGGCAATCCCTACAGCGATTCGGTCGCTGAAATCGATCTGCCAAGCGGCGGAATCAAGAGCTTTGTCTCGCCGCAGTTCAACGAAGTGACCAATAACCCGGATGGCTCGGAAATCAACAGCAACGTCAACGCGATTGCGCTCGGCTCGGACGGCACGCTCTACATCGTCGATACGGGCGCGAACACGATCTATAGCTGGACGCAAGCGAATGGCCTGCAAGTGCTCCACGTCTGGAAAGATGACTCGGTGCCTACAGCAATGGCCTTCGCCACTGACGGCAGCTTCTACGTCAGTTTCCTCGGTCAGGGGATCGCGCCGAACGCGGGCAAAGTCGAACACTGGTCAGCCGATGGTCAAACCCTGCTGGAGACCTTCGGCAACCTGACCGCCGTCACCGACGTGGCGGTTGGCAAGGATGGCGGCGTCTACGCCGTCGAACTGGTTACGGGCTTCGGCGCGCAGGGGCCAACGCTCAATTCAGGCGCAGTCGTCCAACTGGCGAGCGGCGCGGCGACGGTCGTTGAAGGTAATCTGCCCCAGCCGTACTCGCTTGCACAAGCGCCGGATGGCAGTTGGGCAGTCTCGGTCAACTCGACCTTCGCGCCTCCCGGTTCCGGCGCGGTCGTCAAAGTCGGCTAAGGCGTATTCATCATCACTAAAGCGGGCAAGGGTTGTTTCCTTGCCCATTCACATCAACTTAAGGATTGAGCCGGTGTGTTTTTGCCCTCATCCCCTAGCCCTTCTCCCTGAGGGAGAAGGGAGAACAACGGGTCAGCAGGATTTTAAGTCTCTCGCCCTGAGGGAGGGAGATTTAGAGTGAGGGCTTAACTTGATGCGCATGGGCACGACATGTCGTGCCCCCTACAAATTCACGTCTGCCGTTTAGAACCGCACGGGCAGCGTCTCCAGCCCTCGGAGCATCAACCCCGGACGCCAGTGTTCG
>DASZXN010000254.1:0-1803 GCA_035545875.1 Phototrophicaceae bacterium | reverse complement strand
GACGTGTCGCCGCAGATTCGATCGATGGAAACTGTCGTGTCGGCGTCAGTCGCAGATCGGCGTTTCGTTTTGGTGCTGGTTGGGCTTTTCGGCACAGCAGCGCTGGTGCTTGCGGTGCTTGGGGTGTACAGCGTGATCTCTTATCTCGTCGCACAACGGCGACGGGAGATCGGCGTGCGCATTGCGCTTGGTGCGCAGCGCAGTGATGTACTCGCGCTCGTGCTTCGTCAGGGCGGTACGCTCGCGCTGATTGGAATTGCGCTTGGGACAGTCGCGGCGCTCGCGCTGACGCGACTGTTGCAAGGGCTGGTTTACGGCGTGAGCACTACCGACCCAATCGCGTTCGGCGGTGTCATCGTTCTGCTTACGAGCGTCGCGCTGGCCGCGAGCTGGATTCCAGCACGCCGGGCAGCTCGGGTCGATCCGATGGAAACGCTGAGGGCCTAAAGAAGCGGGAACGTTGAGGCGGGCATCCGGGGTTTGTTAGGTACCGTTAAGTGACGCACGGACAGCTTTGAATTGTCACCGCGCGCGCCCTGACGGCACCATCGACCCCGGTGCAGGAGCCTCATGCTTTTCGTTGCTTTTCAGCTGTTCGTCGGAACCCAGGCTGCTGTCGCAGTCGACACCGGCCCGCGCGCAGGGTTGCCGGACACGGTTGTCGTTGCGGCACGCACGACGCGGACGACGACTCTCATTCCAAAAGTCGTATCACAACCTTCGGATACGCTCAAGCGACGGCGCAAGGCGATTGAGTTGAGCGACTGGTACTATCGTCGGCTCACCATTCATCGATATGTCGCCTACGCGACAGTGCCCGTCTTTGCTGTGCAATGGGCGGCAGGCAATGAGCTGTTCCAAAAAGGCTCAGCCGCGCCCGGCTGGGTTAAACCCACACATCAAATCGGCGCCGCTACGTTGGCTACCATGTTTACGGTGAACACCGTGACGGGCGCGTGGAACTGGTGGGAGACTCGCTCGTCTCCTGAGAACCGCGTGCTTCGAACGATTCACGCCGCCACGATGATTGGCGCTGATGCAGCGTTCACCTACCCGGGCATCAAGCTGTCTGATGAGGCCCATAACAGCGTTGCCAAACGACGACAGCACCGAGACGTTGCGCTCAGCGCAATGGGTGTGACGATCGTAAGTGGCGTAGTCATGAAACTGTTTAACCGTTAAGTCGATGATAGTCGTTGCTGCACCAGAAGCCTTAGTGTCGCTGTTTGAGCCGTGGTCTGATTTCTACGGTCATTCCAAGCTCGCTGAAACCATCGTTCAGTTCCTGCACATCGGCGGTCTCGTGCTGGCGGGCGGAGTCGCAATCGCAGCCGACCGAGGAACATTGCGAGCCTTACGTGTCGCTGCCGCCGAGCGGCACGGACACCTTCGCGAGTTGGCTGCGGTGCATCGATGGGTGCTCACGGGACTCGCGATTGTCGTCGTGAGCGGATTGGCGCTCCTTGCCGCTGACCTCGAGACGTTCTTTGGATCCTGGATTTTTTGGGTGAAGATGGCGCTCGTCGTTGCGCTCTTGGTGAATGGGTTCGTGATGACCCGGACCGAGCGCACCCTGCAGGACAACGCGATAGAAGGTGCGCCGCAATGGAAAACCCTACATCGCGTAGCGGTGTCCAGTCTTACGCTGTGGCTCCTCACGGCCGCATTTGGTGTAGCACTTACCAACTACTCCTGACTTTCAGCATTTGACGTGATATGAAGTCCGCAAAAGAGCATTCGGAAGCAACGCCCGCATGTAGTGGATGTGCGCTTGTCGATCGCCGAGACTTTCTGCGCAGCGCA
>DASZXN010000253.1:0-1686 GCA_035545875.1 Phototrophicaceae bacterium | reverse complement strand
CGACCAACGCGGCCTTCTTCATCGATGGCAAGACCTTCGTCGTTCAGCAGCAGTTGGATGCGAAAGCGTTTCAGGCGGTCGTCGCCTATGCGCAGAAAGCTACCGGGCAGTCCCTCACCTAAAGGATGTTTTATGGCCGCGACCTGGATCAAGTACAAGAATAACGACAATGCGACTGTGATCTTCAACCTCGACCGGGCGACGCATTATCGCCACATCGCGGATGGTGATGAATCGTTCATCGAGGTTTATACCGAGGGAACGATGCACTCGATCATGAAGCTGACCGACCCCGAAGCCTATCGAATGGTGATGAATTACATCGCCATGACCACGAACTACAAGCTCGAAACCTGATCGCTCGTGAGCGCGCGCGCTGACTCGCCTTCCCAGCCGCTCATTCCCATCCGGCTGTCGCGCAATACGCTGATCCTGCTGATTAGCAACGTCGGCGGCGCGCTGCTCTCGTTTGTGCTCTCTGCACTGATTGGGCGCACGCTGGGCACGGAAGGCTTAGGCGCATACGCAACGGCGATGGCGTGGCTGCTGCCCCTGAGCCTGATTGCGGAGTTCGGCCTGAGTACGCTGTTGACCCGCGAAATCGCCGTCGATTTCAGCATCGAACATCCCTATTTGGAAACCGTCACGCTTGCGCGGCTGATCATGGGCGGCGGAATCATGCTGCTGCTCATTCTGGCCGCGCCGCTCATCAGCCGCGATCCGCTGGTGGTCGCCGGGCTGCAAATCTCCGCGCCGCTGGTGATCATTGGGCCATTCTTCAGCGCTTTAAGCTCAATTTATAAGCTGCACGGCGAAATGTGGCCGATCCCCTACCTGAACATCGGCATGTTGTTCGTTCAGGTCATCCTGACGTTCCTCTGGCTGCGGATGGGCGGCGGTCTGATAGCCGTCCTGATCCTCAATGTCATCACGTCAGCCGGGCAGCTCGTCGTCGCATGGTGGATTTACCGGCGCAGATTCTATGCACCCGTAGGGGCGGGTTTCAAATCCGCCCCTACACTGATTCCAATGCTGCGCCGAGCGTTCCCGTTCGCGCTGGCGGCCTTTTTTGCGACGCTGCAAACCCGGTTGAGCGTGATTCTGCTCGAACAACTCGCCAACACCACCGAAGTCGGCTATTTCAGCGCCGCCTCGCGCTTTGTCGAAGCGGCGCGGCTGATCCCGAATGCCTTTTTTGGCGCGTTGTTCCCCGCGCTGGCCGTCCTCGCGGCAGATCGCCTGCGCATGGCTCACACCTTTCGGCGCGGCATGATCGGCGTCGGCGCGTTCGGCCTCGCTGCCGGAGTCGGCTTCACGATTCTGGCGCTGCCGCTGCTGACGATCACCTACGGCAGTGTCTTCGCGCCGGGAGCGCTGGTGCTGCAAGTCCTCGGTTGGTCGCTGCTCTTTAGCCTGCTGCGCGGGGCGCGGACACTCTATCTCTATGCCGTCGGCCAGGAAGGGCGCGTCAACCGCGTCAACGCGACCGTCGTCGCGCTGCAAATCGTCCTCAGCCTCGTGCTGATCCCCAAACTCGGCGCGCTTGGCGTCGCCGTCGTCATCGTGCTGATCGAGATCGCGGGGCTGGTGCTGCTGTGGCGTTGAAACGCTATCGCCTCGACCTTGCCCTGCTGCTGCTGGCCTTTGCCTGCGCGCTGGCGGTGCGCATCTATGTCACCATTGGCT
>DASZXN010000252.1:0-19576 GCA_035545875.1 Phototrophicaceae bacterium | reverse complement strand
TGACGGTTGCGTCATCGACATACCCTGTTTGGGTGATGATTGGCGCTAATCCCAACTGCTCGATCTGGGTGTCAATCGTTTGCATCGTAGGGATATTCGTCGGGTCACTGCTGCCCGCGCCGCCGCCGACAATCGCCAGTCGGATGGGAAGTCCCTTCAGGCGCGCGAGGGCGTCTAATAAAGTATCTAACCCCTTGCTGGCATTGATCAGGCCGAAAAAGACGATCAGAAAATCGTCCTGGCCTGCGCCAGCACGTGACCGCCACGCCTGAATATCAACGCCGTCGGTTTTGGGGATGTTGCTGCCAATCGGGATCATCGCGCTCGAACGACCCAGTTGGCGGGCGTCCTCGACATTGGTCACGATCACATCATCCGATGCTTTCGCCAGCCGCCGCACGATCCAGTTGCGCAGCCGCCCGGCTTTCGGGAACAAATACGGGAAGCGCAGGTCGTGGAAGGTGGTCACGAAGGGAATCGGGTGGATCGCTTCCGGCATGAAATGAATGTCGGGCGACATGCTGTAGGCCGCCGTCTGATACTGCATATTTACAATGTCGAGTTGATTCGCGCGCGCCCACAGACGCGCCGCGCGCAAACTGCTGATTCCCCATTCTTTGCTGGTCGGTGTCAGGCAGACTTTCGGATCGTCGCTGATCGTTCCCGCGCGGCTGAACACAAAGACTTCGTGGCCTTGCGCCGCCATTTCGCTCGACAGGATGCGCGTGAACGCGCCGACGCCGCCCTGCATCGGCGGGTATTCGCCTGTGATCATGCCGATGCGCATCTAGGAAACCCTCAGCCCGGAGCGCAGCACCTGCCAGTACTGGCGCACGCGTTCCTGCCGCAGCGAGCGCTTGTGACCGAGCATTCCTTTCGCCCACTCGACGGCTAATTGCAGCGCATAGCTGACCAGCAGGAAGATGCGCAGCGTTTGCGCCGTGAGCGCGCCGTGATATTTGTGGAAGTAGCGCAGCTTGCTTTCCTGAAACCAGATGTGCCGCCGCGCGACGATTTGCTCGCTCGATTTGCCGCCGTGATGAACGATTTGAGCGTCCGCGAGGTAGATGACACGCCAGCCCGCCAGCTTCGCGCGCTTGCACCAGTCGAGTTCCTCGGAGTACATGACGTAGCCTTCGTCCAGCCCGCCGATTTGCTCATAGACTTCACGCCGCGTCATCAGCGCCGATCCCTGCACCCAATCGACCTCAAGCGTCTGATCGGGCGGCGCGTCGTTCACGTAAAAGCGATCCAGCAGCGATTTGGGCGCGATACCTTGCAGCCACGTGCTTTCAAAGAAGGCGGTCGTCAGTGTCGGGAAGCGCCGCCGCGTCGATTGATACGAGCCGTCGCTGTTGCGGGTGTACGGCCCGACGATGCCCACTTCTGGATGCGCGTCCAGATAGGCGATCATGCGCGGTAAGGCATCAGCGATGATTTCGGTATCGGGGTTGAGCAGGAGCAGGTAGCGTCCCTGTGACTGCTCCAGTGCGAGATTGTTGCCGCGCGTGAAGCCGATGTTCTCGCTTTGCGTGAGCAAGATCACCTGTGGGAAACGCTCGCGCAGCAGGGCGGACGTGTTATCCGTGCTGGCGGAATCGACGACGATCACCTCGGCAGATAGATCGCCCAGCCCGGCGAAAACCGTGTCGAGGCAGGTCGCCAATAAGTCAGCGACGTTCCAACTGACGAGGATGATCGAAAGGTCAAGCATAATGGAGCGATTTTACCAGACAATTGGCGTTTCGAGAGGGCAGGGCGGCTCGTTCAGCGAATCGGGTCGCTTGAAGTGACCATTTGCAGCCCCTTGCGGGCGTAGCTGGCGAAGGCTTGGTCGGCAAGCGCGTCGAAATCAATCGTCGGGTGCGCCACCGACGACATGCAATCCTTCAGCACGCGGAATTTGTCGATCACGGCAGGCTGATCAGCAAAGTAGCGCATGATCGAGGTGACGGTTTCGAGGACACAGTGACTTTTCGCCTCACCCGCGACGTAAACGCGGTCGTAGGTCGCCAGTGTGTCGAGAAATGCGGTGTTCAGGTTGCCGTGCGGGTCGTCAGCGATTTTGACTTCCGGCTCGACAATCGAGTAATACTCGGTTTTAGCGATAGTTCCCTTTTCGAGCAGGATCGGCTGCGTCTGATGTGCCGCCGAGTGATAGGCAATTGCCTCGTAGAGCGCGGGTGTCAGCGCGTGCCCTGACGTGCCGATCAAGGTATGGTACGGCCAGATCATCAGCTCTTTTCGAGCGCCTGCTTCCAGTTTTTCGGTATATTCCCGCGACCACTCGACTTCGTAGAGCGGCTGCCAGCGCCCGCTGGTCACGTCGGCGCTGCGAATGACGGTGTAGGGCTGAGGATGCTGGCCGTTTTGATCGACCCACCACGTCGGAAAAAAGATCGAAATCGGCAAGTGACTATCGAGCGAGGCTGCAATCGTGGTCAGACGTGGCAGGGTGCGGAAAATCCACTCGATCAGGCGGCGCGTATCCTCGACTGCGCCGGGGACACTCAGCGATCCGTCCGCGTGGACGAAATCGACCTGCATATCGACCAGCAGCAGAATCGTCCGCAGCGGCGCGTTGGCAAGGCTGAGATCGGCGGCGCGCCCGGCAGCGACGGCAGCATTCACGTCCGGCGCGTAAAGCCGACCAACGCGCTCCGGGCGGTAGAAAGCGGGGAAATTCATGATCACTTCCTTTGCCGACGCTAATCGAGCCAGCGCGCGGGCGTATTCCCGGTCAACTGGGCGCGGCCTTCCTGATAGCGCATCAACATGACGTAATCGGGATAATCGTTGTCGGCGCGCGACTGCCACTCGGCGATACTGAACAACTGCAACTGCTCCCGAATGCGTGCGACGGTGACGATGAAGGGGAGCCGCTCGTAGAGTGCGTGAACCAGCGTTTCGCCCTGACCGACCTCGGCCCGGCGTGCCAGCATCCCTAAAGCGCTCTGCATCCGTTTGTGATCGGGAGCGCCGCGCACGACCCAGATTTGCCGGGGCGGGTCATCGAGACTGAGCAGCGGCGCAATCGCCTGCGGTTCGTCCGAGCGTACCTCGTCAAGCAGGATGCAGCCCGCACCATCGACCAGCGCCGCCAGAATTTGATCGCTGAACGGCACGCCGGGCAGATCACCAACAGGCCACTGCACGCGCAGCCGCTTGACGCGCTCCGGCAGGCGCAGTTCGCCTGCGCGCTCGACGGCGACGATGGATTCGCCGGGAAGCTCGTTCACCAGCGCGTTGAGCAGCGTCGTCTTGCCCGTCTCCGTTTCGCCCGCGATGACGAAGCCGTATTTTGAGGCGAGCAGCGAACGCAGCATCTGGAGCGCCACATCGCTCATGAAGCCGTGTTCCGCTAACTCATCGAGCGTCGGCGTTTTGGCCGGGTGGACGCGAATATCGACGTTATAGCCGAAAGCAATCGAGGGCAGCACCACGTTCAGCGAGACCAGGCGGTCGCCGATCTTCAGGCTGGTTTCAACGGCAGCGAGATCATCGCGCAGTTCCGCACCGGCATCGGTCAGCAGGCGCTCGACGACCGCGCGCAGATGCTCCTCGTCCTCGAAGATTGGCTCCAGATCGACCAAATCGCCGTGACCGTAACGTACCGCCGCGCGATCCGCACCGTTGAGGGCAATCGTGGTCACGCGCTCATCCATGAAGAGGACATCGAGCGGGCCATAACCATAGAGGCGGCTGTAAGCGCGGCGAATCAGTTCGGCTTTGACCTCGGCGGAAAGCTGCACCGATTCGACCGCCAGCACGTAATTGATCGTTTCGAGGATCAACTTGATGCGCTTGGGCGCGGTATCTGCTTCACGCAGTTGATCAGCGCTGTATTCTTCGAGAAACGATTCCTCGATACGTTCGAGCAGCGCCGCCAGCGAGTACATGCGCGTACCCATTCTGCCGGGAAAGAACTGCGGTTCGCGGCCTTTGTCGGCATTGGGGTGCAGCGGTTGGCTATCGGGCTGATCGGTCATCACCAATAATCCTTACCCATCCATTCGTTAAGGTTCGATTTTCGTCGCTTTTCCGTAAATGCCGTTCGAGCCAACCCAACCGTTAATCTTGCCGCGATTGTTCCCGATCAGGAAGCGATCATCATTCTTTGCCTTGATCAGATGAAGAAAAACGTTTCCATGCACTCTGACTAGAACAATATCCCCAACTTCGAGTTTGGCCGGATCGACGGGTTCGAGCGTCACCAGTTCACCATCATTCACCCTGCCAGTCATCGAGTGACCGCGCGGGCGAATCCGGACGGTTTCGCCTTTCTGAAGCTTTTCAATCGCCAAATTTGCCCAACCCAAGATCGCTGCTTTCTACAATGCGCTCAAATCAACGGGCTTAAGATCGGCGTTGTCGTTGGGCGCGCGCCCGACTTTCGCCAGATCGTGCCAGTGACCGTTGATCTTCAGGCGCACCACGTCCATCGTGAAATCGGTATTGGTGACATGATCGTTGCGCAGCAGCGACGATCCGACGCCATACACATCGACCGGGACATTCTCGCGCTCGTATTGGGCGATGCGCTCGACGTTGAAACCGCCTGTCACGACGATTTTGATATTCTTGCAGAAAGCCTGCGCCGCATCGACCAGCGCGAAAGGCACGTCCCATGCTTCCCACGCTCGATCCAGCGCTGCGCGTACCAGCCGCACCAGCTTGGGATTGACGCCGAACGGGTCGTCCGGCGAAAGCGATACGTCGCGCACGCTCGGACTGGTGTCGAGACGGACGCCGTTCAGTGACCAGCGCTTCTGACCTTCCGCGTCGTGCGCTTCGAGCGCGGCACGATAATGCGGCCAGAAGGCAGTCGCCGTTGCGACGGAATCGCCCACGCAGTCGTCGTTGAAATCGACCAGCGCGATCCGAGGCACAGACACAGGTAGGTAGCGCGCGAAGGCGACCATCGACTCGGCGGTGTCGCCCAGAAAACCCGCGATCAGCGCGTGCGGAACCGTTCCGCCGCCCTTGCCGTTCCACCATGCGCCCTGCGCGTCGGTGCTGACCGAGGGCGTGATCGGCTTGTCATATTCGTGATTGTAGCGCTGCACCGCGAGCCAGTAGGCGAAGCCATCGACGGCCTGCACCTCCGGCAGATCAAAGCGCGCGGGGAAGAACAGCACGGGCTTGCCATTGCAGACCTTCAGCACGTCATAGACGTTGGTGGCGACTCGGCTGGCGCGGGTCAGTACGCCGAGCATCGGCGTTTCCAGAATAGCGAAATCCTGATAACGCCCGCGAATCCTGATCACGGGGCGCACATCGTCCGGTTGGCCGTGATAAAGAGCAAGCGCGCCGTCCTCGACCGCCTCGACTTCGAGCGACTGCCAGGTTTCGACAAATTGATCGCCCTGAAAATAGCCGCTGACGTGGCGGATCATCGTCAGCGCCGCATCGACCCCGGCGACCAGCGCGTAGGGCGAGCGGCGCATGAAGACCTGCGCCTCCACGACCAAATCGCTGATGTCAAGCTGGCTCAGGTCTTCGCCCACGTCACGCGGGTGCGCCCCCGCGAAGGTGTAGCCTGCCGCGCGCGCGCCTTCCATCACGCCGACGATGTTCTCGAAATACTTGTCGCTGTAATAGCCCCGGCGCAGCCCGTCGATGTCGAACTTCATGACGGCGTTGGTTAGGCGGCGGCCATCAAACAGAGTCATGGGCAGTCTCGCAGAATGTGGTATACTGCCGCGCGTCTCTTTGCAAAATTGGATTCGCCAGCAGGACAATGCTTTCTATGGACATCATTGTAACGGGTTCCATCGCTTATGACTACCTGATGCGCTTTCCGGGGCGCTTCGTCGAACACCTGATGCGCGAACACTCCTACGAGGTCAGCCTGAGCTTCCTTGTAGACGACATGTCGAAGCATTGGGGCGGCAACGCGGCCAACATCGCCTATTCGCTCGGCCTGTTCGGGCTGCGTCCGAAAGTCATGGGCACGGTGGGGCGCGACTTCGGCGATTATCGCCTTTGGCTGGAGCGCGCGGGCGTCGATTGCAGCACCGTTCGCCAGATTGACGAGGTGTTCACGGCCTCGTTCTTCGCCAACACCGATCTGGATAATAATCAGATTGCTTCCTTTTACAGCGGCGCGATGGCTTATGCCAAAAATTATCGGATTGCTGACGTATATGACGGTAAGCCCGATTTGGTGGTGATTTCGCCCAACGATCCGCAGGCGATGATGAACCTCGCCGAAGAATGTCGCCAGCGCGGGATTCGCTTCCTGGCGGATCCGAGCCAGCAGGTGCCGCGCCTTGATGGTGATCAACTGCGCCAGTTGATCAGCGGCGCGTACATGCTGGTCGTCAACAGCTACGAATGTGAGCTAATCTCGAAGAAAACCGGGCTGTCACTCGCTGATTTGCGCAGCCAGATCGAGATCGTGATCGTCACGCACGGCAAGGAAGGCTCGAACATTTATGACAACGGCAGCGTCACCGACGTGCCCGTGTTCGCGCCCCGCGAGATCAAAGACCCGACGGGCGTCGGCGATGCCTATCGCTCCGGGTTGATCACGGGGCTGGCGCATGGCTGGCCGCTCAAGCTGGCGGGCGAGGTTGGGGCGCTGTGCGCGACCTACGTGCTCGAACAGGTCGGCACGCAGAGCCATCACTTCACGCTGGATGAGTTCATTGAGCGCTTCCGCACCCAGTTCGACGACGGCGGAAAACTTGATCAGCTTTTGGAGGCGGCTCGCTGATACGCCTTACACCCTATTTTCGTAATGTGTTACAATCCTTCACGTTTTTGAGGAATCAAGCCCCTCACACCGATTTTCAGGAGAACTCATGACTGTAGAACACGACGTAAAAAATCTCGAGACCGCGACCGGGGGTCGCTATCGCATCGAGTGGGCAGAACACGAAATGCCCGTCCTGCGCGCGATCCGCGAGCGCTTCGCCAAAGAGAAGCCGCTGCAAGGCATCCGCGTCTCGGCCTGCCTGCACGTGACCACCGAAACCGCCAACCTGATGCACACGCTGCAAATGGGCGGCGCGGACATCGTGCTGTGCGCCTCGAATCCGCTCTCGACGCAGGACGACGTGGCGGCCTCGCTGGTTTCGCACTACGAAATTCCCGTCTACGCCATCAAGGGCGAGGACAACAACACCTATTACGATCACATCAAGGCCGCGCTCGACCATCAGCCGCACGTCACGATGGACGACGGCGCTGATCTGGTCAGCACGATCCACAAGACGCGCCGCGAACTGCTCGAAGGGATTGTCGGCGGCACCGAAGAAACCACGACCGGCGTGATTCGTCTGCGCGCGATGGCGGCGGACGGCGCGCTCGAATTTCCGGTGATCGCGGTCAACGACAGCAATACCAAGCATCTGTTCGACAACCGCTACGGCACCGGGCAAAGCACGCTCGACGGCATCATCCGCGCGACCAACCTGCTGCTGGCCGGGCGTAACGTCGTCGTCGCGGGCTACGGTTGGTGCAGTCGTGGGATTGCCAGCCGCGCGCAGGGTCTCGGCGCGAACGTGATCGTCACCGAAGTCGATCCGCTGCGCGCGCTCGAAGCGGTGATGGATGGCTTCCGCGTCATGCCGATGGAAGAAGCCGCCTCGGTGGGCGACATCTTCGTCACGGCGACGGGCGACCTGAACGTGCTTGACGAGCGCCATTTCCCGAAGATGAAAAGCGGCGCGGTTCTGGCGAACTCCGGCCACTTCAACGTTGAAATCAACATCCCACAGTTGCGCGCCCTGAGCGGCAGCGATCCCAAGTTGGTACGCCCATTTGTCGAGGAGTATAAGGTCAACGGCAAGTCGATCTATCTGCTCGGCGAAGGCCGTTTGATCAACCTGGCTGCTGCTGAAGGCCATCCCGCCAGCGTCATGGATATGAGCTTCGCCAATCAAGCGCTGGCCGCCGAATACATGGTCAAGCATCACGACGAACTCAAGCCGAATGTCTACGTTATTCCGTCGGACATCGACAACGAGATCGCCCGCCTGAAGCTGGAAGCGATGGGCGTGAAGATCGATACGCTCACGAGCGAGCAGGTGAAATATCTGAGCCAGTGGGAAGAGGGCACGTGATTTCGCGGCTTATGCGAAGGAGCAAAAGATGAATCAACTGAAACGAGGGCTGTTCATTGCGGTCGCGCTCTTGCTGCTAGCGCTGCCAACGCTGGCACAGGGCAGCGGAAGTGCGCTCATACGCTTCGTCCACGCGATTCCGGGCGCTTCGGCCATCGACATTTATACGGACGGTCAGTTGACGATTAGCGCTCTCGATTACGGAAACGCGAGCAACTACGTTCAACTGACGCCCGGCGCGCATCACCTCGCCGTCAAGCAGAACGGCAGCAGCACGTCGCTCTGGGAGCAGGACATCAACCCGACGGCTAACAGCGCCTCGACGCTGGTCGCGTCGTCGGCTGCGCAAGCGGCGTTCACCGTCTATCAGGACGATCTGAACGCGCTGCCGCTCGGCAAGACCCGCTTTACCGCCATCGACGCGATTTCCGACGCAGGCAACCTTGACATTCTGCTCGCGGATGGCCGTCCGGTGATCCCCGGCTTGCAGTATAACCAGCCCTACGGCACGCTCGACCTTCCGGCGATGTCGTACAATCTCGTCGTCGTCCCGGCGGGCGAGGCGGTTGGCGCAGCGCTGGTGACGGCGCAGCCCTACAATCTGAATACCGAGACGTATTATGTCGTCCTCGCCTATGGCACGAAAGCCGCGCCGAAGGCGATGCTGCTTTCCACGCCGACGATGCCGTCCGCCGATGGCGGCTACGTCCGCGTCGCCAACACCATCCCCGGCACACCTGATTTCGATGTGTTCATCAACAACACGATAATCGCGCCCTCGCTGGCCTTCGGCAGCGCGACTGACTACCTCGCGCTGCCCGCCGGATCGTATACGGTGTCGGCGCGCACTCCCGGCGGTACAAGCGACCTTGTTACCGGATCGCTGACGGTTGCCAACAACCAGTACCAGACCGAGTTGATCAACGGCAATTCCGAAGCGATCACCTTCGTTAACGTCAGCGACAACGTGAGTGCGGTGAATGCCACGACCTCGGCGCTTATGCTCATCAACGAAACATCCGACGCGACGATTGCCGCCTCGACCAGCGACGGCCAGGCGCTGGTGAGCAATATCACCGCTACCACGTTCGACTCGGCGGTGCTTCAGCCCAGCACGAGCGGCATCAGCGTTGACGTCACCGCCGATGGCACAACCAATAATCAGGCGCTCGATCTCCCCGGCGGCGTTTACGGCGGCAATTACTACAGCGCCGTTGCCGTCAACAGTAGCGGCGGTGATCATCAGGTTATTCAGCTTCCGTCGGTCAGCCTCGCGCAAGGCGCTGCCAGCGCTCCCGGCGCTCAAGCCGCTGCCACGCCGCAGGCCACGCCCGAAGTGACCGAAGCGCCGACTCAGGTCGCACAGGTGCCGACGCCGACAGTCAACACGCCGCCGACGGAGGCCGCCGCGCAGCCCACGCCCACTCCGAACGTCGAGATTCAGGCGCAGCCGACCGCCGCTCCGACCACGACCGGGCCGACCGCGCGCGTCCTGCTCGATCCGGGTGTCAATCTGCAACTGCGCCAGTATCCTGATCGCACCGCGTTCTCGCTCGGCCTTGCGCCATCCGGCGCGACGCTCGCAGTCAATGGACGCGCGGGTGCGCCGGTTCCACCGCCGGATACGACCGCTACGCCGACTCCGGCAGGCGCGACTCCGGCATTCGTCGATCCGGTGACGCTGCTTCAGGATGGTCAAGACCTCAATCCGGCGGACACGTGGGTGAACGTCACCTACAGCACGCCCGACGGCGGCACGATCACCGCCTGGGTCAACGCGCTCTATCTCTCGATCTTTGACGCGAAGGGTCGCCCGATGCAGCTCCGCGATCTGCCGACTGTGCCGAGCAACCGCGCGGGCATCGCTCAGAATACGTCGATCCAGCCGCCGACCGCCAAGCAGAACGTGACCTACGCCATTGTCACCAACGTCAATTCGGACGTGCGCGTCCACATTCGCCGCACGCCGGACGATGCGGGCGAATCGCTGGCGCTGGTTCCGGCGGGAACTCAGTTGACGCTGGTCGGCCCGGACGAGCAGCAGGATTGGGTGTTCGTCAGCTACTCGGACACGCAAAGCACCGTGACAGGCTGGGTGAACATGCAGTTCATCACCCTTCAGCGCAACGGCCAGTCGGTTACCTTCGACCGCTTGCAGGAATTGAACGAACTCAAGGTCGTCGGCGACGATCAGCGTGGCAGCGTCGTCAATACGGGGCCAACGATCCAGCCTGCCGCGACTCAGCCGCGCAACGTGGTCATTGGCACCGTTATCGGCCTCAACAGCGACTCCAATCTGCACCTGCGCCGCTCGGCGAGCGATCAGGGCGAGTCGCTGGCGCTGCTGCCTAACGGCACGACCTTCATCGTCGATGGCCGCACGGAAGACAGCCTGTGGCTGCACGTCAGCTATCAGGATCAGGATGGCTGGGTTTCCGCCGGGTATGTGGCGCTGACCTTTAACGGTCAGAAGTTCGAACTGGCAACCCTGCCCGATCTCAGCACGGCGACGCCGACCGCGACGCCGACCGCCGCCGCAGGTTGATCCTCATTTCGGGGAGTCCCAGCACGGGACTCCCCATCCCTGTATGAATTCCAACGCGAAAGTTTCGACATGAGCAAACGTGCCCTCATCACCGGCGTGACCGGACAGGATGGTTCTTACCTTGCTGAACTGCTGCTCGACAAAGGCTACGAAGTCTATGGGCTAATCCGTCGGACGACGACCGTCAGCTACGAGCGCATCAAGCACATTCAGGACAGAATCAACCTGATCTCCGCCGACCTGACCGACCTGACCAGCCTGATTTACTGCCTGCGCGAAGCCCAGCCCGACGAAGTGTATAACCTCGCGGCGCAGAGCTTCGTCCCGGCGTCGTGGGCGCAGCCCGTCCTCACAGGCGACGTAACCGCGCTCGGCGTGACGCGGATGCTCGACGCGATCCGCACCGTCAACCCGGCGATTCGCTTCTATCAGGCGTCCAGCAGCGAAATGTTCGGCAAGGTGCATGAAGTTCCGCAGACCGAAAAAACGCCGTTTTATCCGCGCAGCCCGTATGGTGTGGCGAAGGTCTACGGTCACTGGATCACCGTCAACTATCGCGAAAGCTACAATCTGCATTTGACCAGCGGTATTCTGTTCAACCACGAATCGCCGCGTCGTGGTTATGAGTTCAGCACGCGCAAGGTCGCGCGTCATGCCGCCATGATCAGCCTGAAGCTGGCGAACGAACTGCGCATCGGCAACCTTGACGCGCAGCGCGACTGGGGCTTCGCGGGCGATTACGTCAAGGCGATGTGGCTGATGCTTCAGCAGGATCAGCCGGACGACTATGTGGTCGCCACCGGGCGGACGCATACCGTCCAGTATCTCTGCGAGACAGCTTTCAACGTGGTTGACCTCAACTGGCGTGATTACACGGTGCAGGACGAACGTTTCATGCGTCCGGCGGAAGTTGACCTGCTGATCGGCAACCCGGCCAAAGCCAAAGCCAAGCTCGGTTGGGAGCCAACCGTCAACTTCGAGCAGTTGATTGAGATGATGGTCAAGGCCGATTACGACAAGCTCAAGGCCGAGAATCATCTGTGATCGACACGCATTGCCATCTCAACTTCGACGCTTACGACGCTGACCGTGACGCCGTAATTGACCGGGCGCTGGCCGCCGGAGTCACGCGCCTGATCAACCCCGGCGTCGATCAGTCCAGCAGCCGCGCTGCCGTTGAGTTGGCGCTACACTACGCGCATATTTACGCGGCGGTCGGGATTCATCCGAACGACACGGCTCATTTCAGCGCTGACGATCTCACGTGGATCGAAGCGCTGGCAGGGGAGGCGAAAGTCGTCGCTGTTGGCGAGATCGGGCTGGATTATCACTGGGATGACAGCCCGAAGGCGATGCAATTTCGCGCGTTCGAGGCGCAGTTGGCGCTGGCGGCGCGGCTGGAACTGCCTGTGATCATTCACAACCGTGACGCCAGTGACGATCTGATCGGCATCCTCGAAAATTGGGTGCGCGCTCTGCCGCCGTCGCTCAAGGATCGTCCCGGCGTGCTGCATTCCTTCTCCGCGCCGCACCAGATCGCGGAACGCGCGCTCGCCGCCGGGTTCTATCTCGGCTTTACCGGGCCGATCACGTTCAAGAATGCCGACGATTTGCGTCGGATCGCTGCCAGTGTCCCGCTGGATCGCATCCTGACTGAGACGGATGCGCCATTTCTCACGCCGACGCCGCATCGTGGCAAGCGGAACGAACCCGCTTACATCCCGCTGATTGTCGAGCGGCTCGCGTCGCTCAAAGCGATTCCGGTCGCGCAGATGATCGAAGCGACCAATGCCAACGCGGATCGCCTGTTCCATCTCCCCCGTGAATCAAAAACGTAGGGGCAGGTTTCAAATCTGCCCCTACATATTCCGTTCCATAGCGTGAAATCTGCTGATTAAATCGTGCCGTTAGCCTCAGGCGTACCCTGCGGCTGTGCGTTGCGCTGGACGTGAAACGCGCCATTAAGCGTCGCGGTATAGAAAGCCTTCAGCCCGTTGATAATGTCGGTTTCCTGATCCTGCGTCAGCGTCCCGTTGGTGCGGAACTGATCGAGGCGCTGGGTTGCCGTCATGACCGCGTTATCGACGATAGTTGTCACGTCGCCGCCGTGCGCCGTAATCACCTGAGCCAGCGTTTCATTCTGCTGCCGCATTTCCTGAGCGATCTGCTGCGGGTTCAGCTTGGTCGCGGATTCAACTGCCTGAAGCAGCGGGCGAATGTCCTGATTCAGAATGCCTTGTCCTACGCTACCCATACCCGGACGCGAGAAGAACTGTCCGCCGCCGAAGCCGCGCCCGCCGAAGCCGCGTTGCCCCTGACCGCCGCGTCCGCCAGCATTACCACCGCGTCCGGCGAAGCCGCCGAAGCCGCCGAAGCCGCTCTGACCGCGCATCCCGAACACGCCCTGACCGTTCAGCGCGTTCTGGATCGTGGTGCTGAGGTTGCTGAGAATCTGATTGGCGCGATCCTGCGACAGCCGACCGCTGCTGACCGCCTGATTGACGGCGCTGGTGACGGCAGCCGTAACGTCCGTCGTGATTTTACTCACATCACCATTTTGGGCTTGAATAATCTGGGCGAGCGTTTGCCCGCGCAGTTGCTGAAGTAAATCCTGTGGCTGCATATCCAAATCTGTGGCGACAATCTGCACCAGTTGGGGCAGAATACCGCCCGCCGTCATGGGAGTCATCGATGGTTGCCCCGGCTGCGTTTGCGGTGTCGGCTCTGGGGTCGAGGACTGAGCGCTTACGACACCGACCACACCCACAGCAGCGATCACTGCAATCACAGTCAATACCAACAGCCCGATCTTTTTCGTCATTGTCTCTACCTCCACTATCGAACCACCAACATCATCAGGGCGAAATGTAACCAAAGTGTGAAACGGGATCATGAATTTGCAAATTCTTGGTAAATTCATCTTCATTCTAGGCCGGGAATCAAAGAGGGATGCGGTTAAGCATCCCTCTCAGCAATCGCGCTGCTGCAACTGCTTTAACGTCAGTTATGGATAGCGATTTTGAGCGAAGAATTTTATCGTAGGGGCACGACATGTCGTGTCCCTACCAGGGAAAAACCGGTTCCCGCTGCGGCGTATCCATAATTCACGTTACTTTACTGCACCAGCCCGGTGACTATCGTGCCGGTCTGCGTGAATTGGCCGTTGAGCGCGCGGCTGACGATGTTGGTGATGTCGTTAAGCACGGTGTTGGCGCTGGCCTGGGTGATTAGCCCATCGCTGACGATCTCGTTTAGCCAGGTGGTCAGCTCGGTGATGATCTGCGTCTGAATGGCGGCGACATTGCCGCCGTGCGCCGTGATCACTGCTGCGAGCGTCGAGCCGGTCATCTGCGTGGTCACGTCACTGGATTGCAGATTGAGCGAATCGGCCACGATTTGGATGATGTGGCGCAGCACCGCGTCCTGCGAGATCGTCTGGATGGTGGTCGTGGTCGTCGCGTCACCCGTGATAACCGGGTAGCCGGGAGCAGTATAGTCGTAATAATACGGGTTCGGGTAATAGAAAGTCCCGTGATGATCCGCGCGATCATCACGGTGATCGCGCATCCACCCGTTTGGATCATTCCGATTATTGTTATTGCCGTAGTTGCTACCCTGACCATTATGGCTCTGCCACCCGTTCGGGTCGCAGTTGTTGTTATGGTTATTGTTCTGATTATTGTTATTGCGACACCAGTTTTGTCCCTGCCACTGCTGATTTGGCGTTGGCGTGCTTGACTGCGCGCTGACTGCTCCCATCGCTGACAAGGCCATGACCGCTGCTGCTACCAGTAAACTCAGTTTTTGGATACCCATGCGCCACCTCGTTTCACTTAAAACCCCGATTCATCTTAGGGCGAAATCTGTTAAAAATGTGTAACTTCATGCCTACACTCTGGTAATCAACCGAACGTTAACGTCGCTGCGGCACGTTGGTTTGAAAGATCGCGGATTGTGACGGGGATATACGGGAGATGTCACAGATATATGAGCGTGTGCAAAAAATTGCTGGGCGTGGCAGCGCTCATCTCAATAGGCGAGATTGGTTCTTCGTAGGGGCGTTCAATTGCACGCCCTTACACGAAAAACGTTTGTTTATGGGAAAAGCGAACAGCAGCCCTTCACGGAAAGAATCGTCGCGCCTTGATCTCCAACTGCGCATCCTTGCGGAAGCGATAGAGCTTGGCCGGGCGACCGCCGGTCTCGCGGTAGCGGCTGATCGGCTCGACGATGTTGGCCTCGCGGATTTTCTTGCGGAAGTTGGCTTTGTCGAGCTTATGATCGTTGAGGATGATCATGTAAGCGTCCTGAAGCTCGCGCAGCGTGAATTCTTCGGGCATGAGTTCGAACGCGACCGCTGAATATTCCATTTTGTAGCGCAGACGAGTCAGGGCGTAATTGAGAATCTCGCCGTGATCGAAGGCCAGCGCGGGCAGATCGTAGAGGCTGTGCCACGCGCTCCGGCCCGATGTATCCTTGAGACTGTCCGGCGGCAGGCGATCCTGCGAGACGAGCGCGAAATAGGTCACACTCATCACCCGACGGCGCGGATCGCGTTTCGGGTCGCCGAAGGTATACAACTGCTGGCAGTAGAGGTCGCGGACGTTGAGGGCTTCATCCAACTGACGTTGGGCGGTGTCCTCAAGCGCTTCGTCGGTGCGGACGAAGCCGCCGGGAAGCGCCCAGTAACCAGCGAAGGGATCGTGGTCACGGCGGACGAGCAGCGTTTTCAGGTCGCGGTCGCAGAGCGTGAAGATGACCATATCGACCGCGACCCAAAAACGCATTTGATCGAAAGACGGCGGTTGGCTCATGACCGAACTATAAAACGATCCGAGCGTGCCTGCAAGTCGCTGTTACTGCTGAACAGCGTCCGTCACCGCAGAGAGGACAGCGTAGGGCGTGCCGCCGCTGTTATAGGTCTGGCCGCTGTAGGTAATGAACTGCGGCGTGCCGTCGCCGTAGCGCACCATCACCGCCGGAGTTCCGGTCACGCCCAACTGCTGGCCGAGATTGATGTCGGTCTGCACCTGGGTCGCGGTGCTGGCGCAGCTTAAGAGCTTACTGTAGTCGAGACCTTCGTCATTGGCGAGCAAGCGCCCAACATCCTGCGTATAGCGTCCGCTAAACGCATAATCGAACATCAGGTTGTAGCCCTTCCAGAAATTGCCCGCCTTTTGATCTTCAGCGCATTCGAGCAGTTGCCCCGTGTAGTAGGTCAACTGACCGCCCGCCGTCGGGAAGACACGGTACTCGAATTTGGCCTTGCCCGTCACGACGTAGTTGTTGAGGTATTCGGTGATCGTCGGGTGATACTCCTGGCAGTGCGGGCAGTCGAAGTCCGCGAACTCGACCAGTGTGATCGGCGCGTTGGGGTTGCCGAGCACGAAGCCGCCATCGGATTGACGCGCCTGCGGCAGACTGGCGACATCGACATCGCCGCCCTTATTGCCGCCAGAGAGATAAATGGCGACGCCCGCGATAATCACGACCAGAATCACCACCGCCGCGATCACGATGATGCCCTGGCGATTGGCAGAATTGGAAGCTCTGCGCTTCACTGCTGCTGATGTCAAGTTTGTTTCTCCAATACTAATTTGGGATATGCCCCAATTGTAACGTAAACGAGTCAATGCCTCAATGAAAGAATCGTTAGATTGGCCTGCCTGGATTGAGATAAAATCGTGTTTTCCGATAGTCTCATCTGGGATTCACAAAATGCGCGCGATTGACATACTGGCGAAAAAACGGGACGGCGAGACGCTCACCCGTGAGGAAATTCAGTGGATGGTGAACGGGTTCACGCGCGGCGACGTGCCCGATTACCAAATGTCGGCCTGGCTGATGGCAATCTGCATCAAGGGCATGACGCGGCAGGAGACGGTCGATCTGACGCTGGCGATGGCCGATTCGGGCGAAAAGCTCGACCTGTCCGACATTCACGATTACTGGGTCGATAAACATTCGTCGGGCGGCGTGGGCGATAAAACGTCGCTGGTGGTGCTGCCACTGGTCGCCTCGTTCGGCGTGCCAGTCGCCAAGATGAGCGGACGCGGCCTCGGCTTCTCTGGCGGCACGCTCGACAAGCTCGAAGCGATTCGCGGCTTTCAGGTCGATCTGTCCGCCGAGCGTTTTCGCCAGTTGGCACGCGATAACGGTTTTGTGCTGGCTGGGCAGTCGCTCGCGCTCGCGCCCGCCGATGGCAAAATGTACGCCCTGCGTGACGTGACCGCGACCGTTCCGAGCCTGCCGCTGATCGCCAGCAGCATCATGAGCAAGAAGATCGCTGCCGGAGCGAATGGCATCGTGCTCGACGTGAAGGTCGGGCGCGGCGCGTTCATGGAGACGCTGGAACAGGGGCGGGCGCTGGCACAGGCAATGGTCGAGATCGGCAAAGACGCCGGGCGGCAGGTGATCGCCGTTCTCTCGGACATGAATCAGCCGCTCGGCGAGGCGGTTGGCAACGCGCTGGAAGTCGAGGAGGCGCTTGCCACGCTGCACGGTCACGGGCCGGACGACTTATACAATCACTGTCTGGCGATTGCCGGCTATATGCTCAGGCTGGCGGGGCGCGGCGAGCGCTGGACAGATGAACAGAGCGTGCGCGGCGAACTTCAAGGCCATATCACCGACGGCTCGGCGCTGGCGAAATTCCGCCAGTTGGTCGAAGCGCAGGGCGGCGACGTTGAGATGGTCGATGATCCGCTCAAGCTGCCGCAGGCGTCGATTATCGCCGCGTGGGAGACCAAGAAAGCGGGCTACGTGACGCAGGTCGCCGCCGACGAGATCGCGTGGGCAGCCTTTGAACTCGGCGCGGGCCGCGAAAAGAAAGGCGATGCGATTGATCCGGCGGTTGGGCTGAAAGTTCACGTCAAGGTCGGCGATCACGTCGAAGCGGGCGGGGTGCTGGCGACGATCTATTCGAATGATGACGCCAAGTCGCTGGCTTGCATCAAGCGCCTGAAGGCCGCTATCACGATTGGCGACGCTCCGGTCGAGCCGCTGCCGCTATTTTACGGCGTCGTCAGTTAGCGCGCCGTTTACATAGTGATAGCGGTGAATCTGAGCAGCGTCCCAGTAGCCATTGGTGAAGCTGATTGAGCCTTCAATGCCTGCAAGGGATTTTCGACCGTCCAGCATATCGGTAGCAGCATTGCGCGATCCGTCTTGAGCGACAACAGCGGCGAGCCGTGTTGCCTGATAACTTAGAGTTGCCAATAAGCCGGGCGTCGGCGCGAACTGGTCACTGGCCTGGTAGCGCTTGACGAAATCGGCATCGGGGAGCGTTCCGCTCGACAATACGGTCACGCCATCCAGCGAGGATCGCAGCTTGGCGAAGCCTGCCAGCGCGAATACCTCGCCGCCGATCACCGGCGCGGGCGCTTCGGCGGCATCCGTCACGCTGACGCGCGGCGAGACGGTCAACTGCTGATCGATTTGCGGATTCGAGAGGATGAATACCGAATCACCGAGCGGTTTCGCGCCCCAATCGCCCGCGACAATCACGGGAATGTCACCGAAGGCTTTGAGCGTTTCCGGCGATGTGCCGTCATAACCGAGAACGACTGCTGCCAGCACCAGCGGGTCTTGGGCAAGCGCGGCGGCATGGCTGGCCGCTTCTGTGCCGCCGTCATCGACCGCCAGTAAATCGACGTGGGCATTATCCGTGTCGGCAATCGCCAGCCGCGCCGCATAGAGCGCGTTGTAGCCGACTTCCTGATAGCGCCCCTCGAACGGCGCGAACAGCGCAATCCGCACGTGAATAGGCGCTTGAATCACGGCACATGAGGTCAATACGAAGAACGCCAGTAGGGGCACGACATGTCGTGCCCATGAAATGATTGTCTTGGCGATGGCAATCTTCGATTGCGCGGCGTCTTGGCGGTTCATCAGTTTTTACGAGCAGTCGTTGGCGACGTGCTCGGCGAAGGTCTGGGCGAAGCGATGATAGCCGCTGCCGTTACAATCGGCCTGAAAATAGAGATAGTCAGAGGGCAGCGGATTCGCTGCCGCCTTGAGCGCGTCAAGGCCGGGATTGGCAATCGGGCCGGGCGGCAAACCGGGATTGAGATAAGTGTTATAGGATGAAATCGTGTTCGTGTAATCCGCCTGGGTGATCTGCGGCCACCAGTTGCCCGGCCCCGCGAGCGCGTACTGCACGGTCGGATCGGCATCCATTTCCATGTTGGCGTTCAGGCGATTGACGTACACGCCCGCGATCTTGGGCGCTTCATCCATGTGAACGGCTTCGCGCTGGACAATCGATGCCAGCGTGACGACCTGAAAGACGCTCATATGCTCGTTGGCGGCGGCGGCGGGGATGCCCGCGTCGTCGATTTCCTTCGTGAACTCGTCGAGCAGGGTGTCGCGGAGCAGGTCGGGCGTCGCGTCGGGTGGCAGGCTGTAAGTGTTCGGGAACAGGAAGCCTTCCAGCGATGCACCGGACGGCAGGCCAACATTCTGCGCGAACGTTGGATCGACGGATGCGCCCGCGCCAACCGACTTGAGAAAATCCGCGCCGCTGAATCCGAACAAACCGTTCTTGTCAATCGCTTCCGCGACTTCTTCCATGCGCCACCCCTCGATGATCGAGAAAGTGATGGCGCTGTTGCGCGAATCGGTCAGCGTTTGCGCAATCTGGCGGATCGACTGCGTGCGCTTGAGGAAATAGGTTCCCGCCTGAAGCTGTACGTCGATGTCGTAGCCGCGCACGTAATCGACAAATAACTGCGCGTCCCCGATCAGCCCGGCGTTGTAGAGATTCTCGGCAATCACGCGCGGCGAGTCGCCGGGGGTGACGGTGAAGCGGACGTTGGTCGTATCGCTGCTGCTGATCGGCTGGTCAAGCGCGGCCTGTTTCGATTGCAGCGACAGGCGGATCAGCGCGGTCTGGACGTAATCAATCGGATGCCCGTGCGAGAGGATCAGCAGGCCGCCGACCGCCAGCGCCGCGATCAGGAAC
>DASZXN010000251.1:0-5966 GCA_035545875.1 Phototrophicaceae bacterium | reverse complement strand
GTGCTGCACATCGCCGGGCAAGCCTCGATCCGCTTGTCCTTCGCTGACCCCGCCGCTGACCTGAATACCAATACGCTCGGCACGATCAACGTGCTTCAGCAGTGTATCGCCCACCACGTCCCGCGCCTGATTTTTGCTAGCTCGATGACGATTTACGGCAATCCGGCGCTCGTGCCGACGCCGGAAACTGCGCCGCCTGATCCAGTTTCCTACTACGCGATCACCAAGTACGCCGCCGAGCGCTACGTGCATACGACGGCACAGCGGCGCGATCTCGGCTTCGACTTCCATGTGACCTCGCTGCGCATGTTCAACGTCTATGGCGAGCGCCAAAGCCTGACCAACGCCTATCAGGGGGTGTTCGCCATCTTCATCGGCAACGTGCTGCGCGGCGAGCCAATCAAAATCCACGCGGACGGCGAGCAGTCGCGCGATTTCGTCCACATTGACGACGTGGCGCGGGCGTGGGTCGAGGCGATTGACAATCCCGCCAGTTATGGGCAGGTCATCAACCTCGGCACAGGCAAGCCGACGAGCGTCAACTATCTGGCGGATCGGGTGCTGCAAGCGTTCGGTCAGACGCGCGAGACCTATCCCGTCGAGCATCACCCGGCACAGCCGGGCGATCTGCGGGCTTCGGCTGCCGAGATTACGAAAGCGCAAAATCTGCTTGGCTGGTCGCCAACAGTGGATCGGGACGCGGGCATGGCGCGCACGATTGACTGGGCGCGCGCGAGCCTTCTCGGAAGATGAAAGCTGTGGTATACCTGCTGCGGTTTTAAGAGGAACTTGATTTCTTTGCCCACGATGTTGACACGGCTCAGGTCGCCTGAGCGCAAACTCGCTGCCGTCGCGCTGATCTTTTACGCGGGGCTGGCCTTTTTAGCCCTCTACATGATCCTCTTCAACAACGGCGTGAAGGTCGCCGGATACGATTTCTTTAACTACAACTGGAATATGTGGTGGATTCGCCATGCGCTGACGACGCCGGGGCTGAGCGTCTACGAGAGCAATTTCGCCATGTTCCCGTACACGACCAACTACGGCTACGACGCGCTGACGGCGGTCTGGTTTCCGCTGTGGGCGTTGCTTGAGCCGCTGGTCGGCACGCTGACAGTGATGACGATCATCATCGCGCTGGTGTGCGTGTTGAACGGCTGGCTGTTTTTCATCCTGCTGCGCCGCGAGAAAGTCGCGCCGGGGCTAGCGCTGATCGCGGGGGCAGCGCTGCAAATCTCGCCGGTTGTGCGCTACTTCTACTACAACAACCACATCAACCTGATGGATTGGTTCTGGCTGCCCGTCGAGCTGCTGCTCTGGCAGCAAATCGTCCGCAACGTGGACGCGGGACGAGCGCGGCGCGCGGTGCTGTGGGCGATTCTGCAAGGCGTGACGCTGTGGGGCATCCTGCACACCGATTTGCAGTTCCCGATCTTCACGGCGTTTCTGCTCGCGCCCTATGTACTGCTGACCCTAATTCGCTCACGCAAACGGCTGACGGTGATCGCGGCGGGTCTCGTCGCGGTGATCGTCGCCGCGCCGCTGGCGTGGTTTGTAGGGCCGATTCCCGCCATCCTCAAATTCACGGGGACACTCGCGCCGGGAACGGTGGAAGATCGCCCCGGCATCCCGTTGAGCGGCTTTGTCTCGATGAGTCCGACGTGGTGGATTTGGTCGTCGCCATCGCTGGGCGCGTTCGTAACCGTGATGCTGATCCTCGCACTGATTGGGATGGTGATCTGGAAGCGCAAGCGTCCGGTGCTGCGCTGGTTCTGGTTCGCCTTCATGATCCCGCCGCTGCTGCTGGCATTGGGGCCGAATCTCGCCATCGGCAGCGCGATCATCAAGCTGCCGCCCTTCCGCGTGCTGTACAGCATCACCAACGGCATGTTCAAGATGCCCTGGCGACTCGCGCCGATCTACCTGATTGGCGCGCTGCTGTTCATCGGCATGACGTGGACGCCGCTGTTCAAACGGATGAACGCGCTGCGGATTTTCGTACTCGCAGCGGCCTTTCTGTTTCTGGTGATCGACGTGCGCCTGTACGAAAGCGCCCCGCTTGACCCCGCGCCGACCGATTACAGCTTCTATCACACGATTGGCAGCGAGACGGGCGAAAAGTACGATCAAGAGGTCGTGCTGGAAGTGCCAACGGGCGCGGCAACGGGCGACGTGATCCTCGGCGACCCGCGCGCGACCCAGCTTCAATACTACGGCATGATCGATGGCAAGCGGATGGTCAACGGCTTCATCTCGCGCGCGCCGCTGGAACACTACTGGTATCTGCTGACCGACGATCCGCTGCTCAGTTGGCTCGGCCAGCGCCGCTTTTTAGAACCGGATAAGGTCGAGCCGGAACTGCGCGATCACATCTTCAACTGGCCGATTGGCTACATCGTCATCCACCGTGATTTGATCGGCGACACCAGTCCAACCGTGACCGAAATCCTCGGCTACTTCAACTCGCTGGATGACCTGCTCTGCCCGTATACGGTCGAGGGCGAAGCGGTCGTTTATCGCACGCGCTGGCATCCCGATGGCTGCGCGCCGCGCACGCCGCCACAAACGGCTAACGGCGTGTACACGCTCGACATTGGCTCTCCCGGTGACGAGGGTTTTATCGGCTGGGGCTGGCATTATCCCGAAACGGTTTCCGGGCTGACGCTGCGCTGGACGGGCAACTATCCGCAGACGCAACTGTACGTCGATCTGCCGCCGAGCGCTTATACGATCACCCTGTCGGCGCAGGCGTTCCATGATCCGCGCCAGTTGAAGCTGCTCGTCAACGGAACGACGCTCGGTAACGCGCAAACGGTCACGGTCGATGCGCTGCACGATTACGTTTATACCCTGCCCGCGACTCTCGTCGGTGCTGGCAAACACCTGACGATCACGCTGGATTACGACGCGACGGAAGTCCCGGCAGATTTGGGCTTGGGCGGCGATCAGCGCAAGCTCGCGGTGGCAGTCGATTGGATAAAGTTCACGAAAACGTCATGAGACAATACGTGCGGCGTTACGGCCTGATCTTCATCTTTTACGTGCTGCTGGCATGTCTGGCGCTTTATCCGCTGCTGTTTCACGCGACGACGGATGTCGGCGGCAGTTGGACGACCGATTACTATCACTTCCACTGGGATTACTGGTGGATTCGGCACGCGCTGACGACGCCCGGCCTCAACGTCTACGAAACCAACTTCATCTTCTACCCCTACACGACCAACCTCGCTTTCGAGACGCTGACTCCGATCTGGTTTCCACTCTGGGCGCTGCTGGAGCCGATTTTAGGCACGCTGGCGGCGATGGACATCATCATGGTCGTGGCGATGGCGCTGGCGGGCTTCTGCTTCTATCTGCTGCTGCGGCGTGAGCGCGTTCATGCGGGTTTGGCTTTGGCGTTCGGTGCGCTGCTGGAAATTTCGGCAGGCATGATGCTCGCCGCCATGCTCGAAACGATCAATTACCTGACGCTGTTCTGGCTGCCGCTGACGCTGCTGCTGTGGGAGCGGGTCGCCAAAACGCACGGTCGATCCGCTGCCTTCTGGACAATCATCATGGGTCTGGCCTTCTACGGCGTGATGATGACCGATTTCCAGTTCATGCTGTTTCTGGTGTTCCTGCTCGTGCCGTTCGGCGTGCTGACTCTGGTCGAGCAACCGGATTGGCGGCAGCGCTTCGTCGTGATGGGGCGCGGGGTGGTCGCGCTGGGGATGATGACGGTGCTGCTCTGGTTCGTCGGGCCGCTGCCTTACATCCTCAAATACAACTTCAGCGCGCTTTCGCCCATGCCGATTCAGGACGCGGGCGGCATTCCCTTCCCGCTGGGCTACTTCTGGCGCTTTGATACCTACAACCGCGCCGTGACGCTTGGCTCGCTGGTGATTCCGCTGCTGATCCTCGCGCTGATCCTGTCGATTGCGCTGCGCAGACGCTTCAAGGATCGGCGGCGCTGGTTCTGGTTCGCGCTGGCGCTTGTGCCGCTGGTGCTGTCGATTGGCCCGTTCATCAAGATCAACGACACGACAATCTGGATGCCCTACGTCGCGCTGCACGACCTGTTCGGCGGCCTGTTTCGCTCCCCGGCACGCTTCGACGCGGTGATCATTGTGGCAGTGCTGCTGTTCGTCGGCAAAACGCTGACGCCGCTGATCGAGCGCGTGCGCGGAAATTATGTCCGCTACGGCGTGACCGTTGCTGGCCTGCTGCTGGTCGTGCTCGACGCGCGCATCTTCATCCCCATGCCGATCCAGCCCGTTACGCAGCCCTACGACTACTATCAGACGATTGGCAATGAAAAAGGTGTGCCTTACGACAACGAGGTGATCGTCGAAGTGCCCGTCGCAGGCGGCTCAGGTGAGGCATGGGTCGGCGATTTCAAGCCGATGGAAGCCGAGTTCTACGGCATGACGCATGGCAAACGGATGCTCAACGGCTCGATTGCGCGCGCGCCGCTCGGCAATTTCTGGTATTGGCTTTACGACGATCCGATGCTGGCGTGGCTCGGTCAGCGCCGCTTCATCGATCCGGCAAAGGTCGAGGAGCAGCTCAAGCAGCGCATTTTTAGCTGGCCGATTGGCTACATTGTCGTCCATCAGGATTGGATCGGGCGCGACACTTCGACCGATCAGGAAGTGCTCGGCTATCTGAATTCGCTCCAAAATCTGCTTTGCCCGGTCGCCATCGAGAAAGACGCCGTATTTTACCGGACGGCGTGGCATCCCGACGGCTGTCCGCCGCGCACGCCTCCGACGACCGCGCCCGGCACCTACACGATTGACATCGGCTCGCCGGATGACGTGCAATATATCGGCTGGGGTTGGCATTACGCCGAGAGCGTCGCGGGCTTGACCTTGCGCTGGACAGGCGAATATCCGCAGACGCAGACCTATCTCGATCTGCCGCCGGGAAACTACAAGGTCACACTGTCAGCGCAAGCCTTCTGGCAAAATCGCCAGTTGAAGCTGCTCGTCAACGATCAGCCGCTCGACGGCACGCAAACGGTCACGGTTGATGCGCTGCACGATTACACCTACACCATCCCCGCCAGCCTGATCGGGACGAACGCCAGCAATCACGTTAAACTCACGCTCGATTACGACGCGACGGTGCAGCCCTCGGTCGTTCAGGGCAGCGGCGACACACGCAAGCTCGCCATCGCCGTCGATACGATTACGTTCACGCAGCAAGGGCAGTAACATGAGCCGATTCACACATATTCACCTGCTGACGATCCTCGGCGCGCTGCTGGCGCTAACCGTTAGCGTTCAGGCGCAGGCGGCAATCGAGGTTGCCACGCCGGAAGCCACGTCGAACGTGGGCAGCCAATACCAGTGGCAGCCGTTCGTCAAGGGATTCAACAGCCCCGTGCTGATCACCAACGCGGGCGATGGCTCTGATCGCCTGTTCGTCGTCGAGCAGGACGGCTTTATCTTCGCCATCAAGAACGGCCAATATGACGGCAATGATCCCTTCCTCGACGTGTCCGATTTGCTCTCGAACGACGTATTTCAGGGCGGCTACACCGAACGCGGCTTGCTCGGCTTGGCTTTCGACCCGCATTTCAAGGATAGCGGGCTGTTCTTCATCGATCAGACCGACAAAGCGGGCGCGAATATTCAAATCGTGCGCTACCACGTCAAATCGAGCGACCCCGATCATGCGGATGCGAGCAGCCGCACCGTCATTCTGACGATCCCGCATCCGCAGTACGATCACGTAGCCGGAATGCTGGCGTTTGGGCCAGATGGCGATTTGTACATCGGCGTGGGTGACGGCGGTTCGCAGGGTGATAACCCCGGCGCGACTGGGCAGGACTTGACCACCCTGCTCGGCAAGCTGCTGCGCATCAACGTCGAGAACACCGACAGCTACAGCATTCCAGTTGATAACCCCTTCGTTCACACCGCCAACGCCAGGCCGGAAATCTGGGCCTATGGGCTGCGCAATCCCTGGCGTTTCAGCGTTGA
>DASZXN010000250.1:0-2454 GCA_035545875.1 Phototrophicaceae bacterium | reverse complement strand
GTGCTGTACGGTTGGTGGAGTCACGATATTGGCGGGCATTTCGGCCCGACCGAGCCGGAGCTTTACGCCCGCTGGGTGCAGTTCGGCGCGATCAGCCCGTGCCTGCGCCTGCACTCGACCAAAGACCCGCTGGCTGAACGGCGTCCCTGGGGCTTCCCTGAACCCGTGTACGAAGCGGCAAAAGCGGCTTTCCAGTTTCGCTATCGGCTGCTGCCCTATTTGTACAGTGTGGCGCGTCAGGCAACGCTTGACGGCCTCTCGCTCTGCACGCCGATGTACTACAGTTATCCCGAAATCGAGGATGCTTATCTCGCCCGCGAGCAGTATTTCCTCGGTGAGCAGGTGATCGCCGCGCCCGTCGTCCGTCCCGGTGATCCGGCGACGGGACGCGCCGACGTGGACGTGTGGCTGCCCGAAGGCACATGGATCGAGTACACGACGCTCGAACGCTTCACGGGCGCGCGCTGGATTCGCTTTAAAGCCGGGCTGAAGCACATTCCGCTGTTCGTCAAAGCCGGGGCGATCATTCCGCTCGCACCGCCGCTGGAACACACCCGCGATTTCGATGGCTCGCACGTCATTCTCGACGTGTTCCCTGCTGCTGATGGCGCGTTCGAACTCTACGAGGATGACGGCGTGACCAATGATGAACAGCACGGCGTTTACGAGACGACCGTTATTCGCTCGACGCTGGCGGACGGCACGCTGACGCTTCAGATCGATGGTGCGCAGGGCCAGTGTGAAGCGCTGGCGCGGCAGCGCGTTTTCGAGGTGCGGCTGCGCGGCATCGACGCACCCGGACAAATTGTGGTCAACGGCAAAATCATCAGCGGAGCTTACGACACGGCGACGCATCAATGTGTGATCACGCTTGACACGGCGACGCATCAATGTGTGATCACGCTTGACGCGGCGGATCGCTATCAGCCGATCACACTCACGGTCGAGAACGTCCATCTCGCCGCAGAACTGGAAGCCAAGCCCGATGAGCCATTCGTTCACGCCGTCGATTACGCCACCTACGAAGATTCCCGCGAGCATCTGGGCGCTGTCATGATCGCGCCGCCGCAAAACGCGCCTTACGACACCGAGATCGAATGGACGCTGCATACGAGCGCTGGTTCAACCACGCAAACGACCGTGCTGAAAGGCGTAACGGAGCGCCAGATCGTCTACAGTCCGTTCGCCGATGATGGTTCCATGCGTGCCTTCCGTTGGCAGGCGGCAGTTACGGTCACGTGGAACGGAAAAAGCTACACCTATCCATACGCGAGCGACGTGGCTTATCCGACTGTCAATCGCTGGAAAATGGCGCTCTACAATCCACTGGATCACGATCCAGTGGCTGACAACCTGAACGCATCCCGCGTCGCGCAGACGATCAAGCAGACGCCGAACCTCAAGCAGCCGTTCGGCGTTATCCTGCTCGAAAACGAACCGCAGCGCATCAGCAGCGGCGAGCCGATTGAAGCCCACGTCAGCACCACGCTCACCAGCACGAGCGAGCAAGAGGCAACATTGCACGTTCAGGTCGTCGGTGCGGCGCGCATTTTGCTCAACGGCGTTGAACTGACGGTCAACGCTCCGGCGCGCGGCAATGAAGGTTATTTCCCGATGTTCTACTCGTGGATGCCGACCGATCACCTGTATTTCGACGTAACGCTGCACGAAGGCGCGAACTCGCTCGTGATCCTCACGCGCCCGAAAGCGGCGATGAGTACGTGGGGCGTCGGAGCATCGGTGCTGACTCGCTCCGGCGAGTCGCTGCTGATCAACGGAGACATTTGAGCATGAAATGGCTTGGCGTGCTGCTGGTTCTGCTGCTGACGGGCGCGATCACGGTTGCGGCGCAGGCGACGGTTGCGGATGGGCTGATCAAGCTGGACAGCCCATCCTATGAAGTCGCGTTTCGCGTGACAGATGGCAGCATCGCTTCTATTCTCGACAAGGGGACGGGCAAAAACGTCAGCACGGGCGACGCGAACCTCTGGACGGCAGCGCTCGACAACAATCAGCCCTTGCAGGGCGACGAGCAGTTCAGCTATGCGCTTGCTTCCGTGAGCAATCGCCTCACGCTGATCTACAGCGGCGCTCTCGGTGTGACCGTCACGGTTGATGCGTCCGATCCGCAGGCGTTGAAGCTGCAAGCTGTCGTCAACAACACGTCGGGACACACGATTAGCAAGTTCGGCTTTCCGGGTGATCTAGCCGTCGCGCACGTGCAGGATGGTCTGCTGCCGATGCTCCCCGGCGCGCTGCTCGGCGCTGAGTTCTTCCAGAAGAAAATGAGCTACAGCGAGCAGTATCCCGGCGTGATGTTCGCAGATTACGAGGCGCTGCGCTCGGATGACGGCAGGATCGCGCTCTACTCACAGCATGATCCCGCTGCCGTCGTGCAGCCCGCCTATCTCGGCTTCGGCTATGACCCGCAGGCGCAGACCAGCACGATCACGC
>DASZXN010000249.1:0-9472 GCA_035545875.1 Phototrophicaceae bacterium | reverse complement strand
TCGCCAAGCCTGCGATGACAATCAGCCGTTGTTTACCAGTCATGGGGGAATCCTCATCGATACTGCCCCAATTGTATCAGGCAGTATTGCATTTTGTAGCCTTTATACACGCGGAACCTGAATCTTGCTTGAGTTTGCGCTCAGTTCCCGCTACACTGGGGAAATTCAGCAGTTCGCAATCAGCAGTGAGCGGTTCGCGAACCGCGCTTTGGAGGCTCTGAGGAATGACCGATCAACCGCCGCAGGAACCCGACTGGCTGGACGATTTCGAGGATTTGGCGAACCGCGAACTCGCTGACGGCTCCTCGTGTGAGCAGGTTCACCCGATTGTCGAGCGCTGGTATCGCCAGTTGATGCAGCGCGAGCCACCCGCCTCGCGCGATTCGGTGCTTCAGGCGCTGGCGTGTCTCTCGACCGAAGTGCTCTACGACTCGCCGGAAGACATTCGCAGGGAAATCCTCAAGCACGTGGATGAGGACTCGTTCGCGCGCTGGATTGAATACGTGCTGATGATTGGGCGCTCGTTCGAAATCGCGCTGCGCAGCGGCGATTTGGACGACCTATAAACAGATAACAGGAAGGGCGCAGCACGCTGCGCTCCTACATCTTCTGTGTTTACTCAGTCCTCGACCCTCAGTCCTGTCTTTTACTACTCCTTACTCTTTGTCTCACTTCCACCAGTGAAATCCCTCTGGCAGATTATCCATGCCGGGGCCGAGCGCTCTGTCCTCGATGATCGGCGGGGGAAGCTGGCGCGCCTGTTCAGGAAGCGTCGGCGCGGCGAGCGGTGGTGTGCTGCGGTTCTCAAGCTGCTCCTGAAGCAGCGTCAAAATCGCGCCGAGGCCGAAAAACGCCGCCAGCGCATTGACGATCAGCCCGACGTAAGGCAGCGACGACACCAGCGCCAGAAAGACCGCGCCTGCCGCGAGACTGGCATAGGTCATGTACGTTTCGGAGCGGTTGCCGACGAACAGCCGGGTTAGGCCGCGTCCCAGCGCAATGCAGACGATCACGCGCGAGATGAAAATGGCGATGAAGTAGAACGCGCCGCCGCCACCCAGATCGAGCAGAAAGACGATCACGCTCGAAATCAGCGCCAGATCGCCTAGTTGAAGCAGCGTGAACAGCAGCACGACCAGCGCGCCGAGCAGCGGCACGAGGATCAGAAAGACGGAGATCGAGACGATGAACGCCAGCAGGCCGACGCCGAGGCTCGACAGCGGGCGCACGCGCAGGCTGTAGATCGGCGTTTGCAGCGTCCGCCGCATGATCAGCAGCCCGATCACACCGATCAGCATCAGCCCGACGAACTCACGGATCGCCTGGGCCAGATAGTCGCGCAGGCTGTCGCCGAGGCTCTTTTCCGGCGTGATGAAATCGGGCTGACTCGTGACCTGTGTGAATTGCGGCTCGTGGGGGAGCCTGGCCGTGATTGTGCCTGCCGCCGGGCCGGTATAGGCAAGCTGACCATCGACCATACCGTCCGCTGTGACGATCAGCCCCGGCTTAACCAGCGTCACGTCGAAGGGCAGGAAACTGAGCAGTGTGCTGAGTTCGGTCACGCCCGTCGAAGCTGGATCGCCGACCTGCGCGTTCACGTCGCCGTGAACCGTGTTGTTGATCGTCAGCGCCGACCCCCAGAACGAGACTTCGCGCTGCACCGCGCCGTTGATCACCAGTTGATAGCTGACCGAGGTGACGCTGCCGGGGACTTCCGCGTTATCGACCTGCGTGCTTAGACTGAGCGAAATCAGGCCGCTCCGGTCGTCGAGAAGCTGCGCGCCCGGCTTGATGTCGAGCGCGCCCCCGGCGAAGTGAACATCCTTGCCGATTTTGCCGTAAACATCAAGCTGACCGCCGATCAGGTAGACGCTGCCATCGACCTGCCCATTGATCTGGATCGAGAAGCCACCGCCGATCAGATCGCCGTCGATCTCGCCGTTGACGATCAGCGAGCGGCACAGCACGAAAACGTTGCCTTCAATCCTGTCACCCTGCGCGACGGTACATTGATCGCCTTGCAGTACGTCATGGGCAGAAGCGACTTGTAGATTGCCCATGAGCAGCAGCAGTCCCAAAACCAGCAATAACCGTCGCAGCATCCGGCGCTCCTCACTTGATCGCAGCGATTGTACGAAGGTAGCCCTCGGATTGGCAAATCTCAATCCAGAAATCGCGGGTTTTACCCTTACAATATTGTTGAACAATTGATGCTTATGGATTTGTTGAGGCTTGGCAGTGGTTCAAATCCCGGTTGTTTACCCACTATTCTCCAGGTTGCAGGTGAGCGAGATCAAAACCGAACGCAAACAGGTCAATGCGTCGCCCCGGCAGATGCGGCTGGTGCTGACGGTTGTTGAGAGCGGGCAGATTGTTTCTGTCCCGCTTGGCGACCGGATGGTGATTGGCAGGGACGATAACGAGGGCAGCCACCATCTCGATATCGACCTGAGCAAAGTGGATGGCGTCAGGTACGGCTTGTCACGCTGGCACGCGCTCTTCATGCACGACGCCCAGGGCTTGTTTGTCGAAGACCTCAACAGTACCAACGGCACGCGCATCAACGGCTATCGCATCGAGGCAGGCCGACCGTATCATCTGCGCAACGGCGACGAACTGGAACTCGGCACGCTGCGCCTGACCGTCCGCATGGTGCATCAGCCCTGCTGATGGCACGCGCGTGCTGACCTTTGTTTCACCCTCGTAATTTCACGCTTGCTCAAAATCCCCCGCTGGCGGTATAGTGTAATTCTGTGTTCTGCTCGTGAATTGAGACGCCTATGGTTCGAAGTTTTAGCGACCGGGTACTGGGCGGCGTCTGCGGCGGACTTGGCGCGGCGCTGCACCTTCGTCCCTGGCTAATCCGACTGATCTGGGTCGTGCTGACCGTTGCCAGTCTGGGTGCGTTCGCGGCGCTGTACCTGCTGCTCTGGTGGATCGTACCGCAGGAATCGCCGATGGCGCGGCGGCGCGGCTTTCCTGTGATTCTGGTGCTGCTGCTGGTTGTGCTGACAGTCGCGGCCTGGGTGGGGCGTGAACTCGGTCAGCTAAATACGCCATCCGGCGTCAATCTGTTCTGGCCGGGGGCGTTGGTCATTCTGTGCGCCGTCTTTTTCCTGCGACAATTGAGGGCTTAAGTGATGCGACGCCAAACCAATCTGCTGTTGGGGCTGGTCGTGCTGGCCGTCGCCGTTGTCGTACTGGCGCGCGCGCTCGGCCTGATTCCCGACGCGATCTTCGATCTGATTCTGCGCGGCTGGCCGGCGCTGCTCCTGCTGGCGGGTCTGTCGCTGGTTCTGCGTGGTCGTGTGCCTTTCGGTCAGGTGATCGCGCTGCTGGCGACGGCGGTCGTTTCGGTCGTGATTGTCACGAATGCCTACACGACGCGCGCCTCGCAGCAGCGCTCCGATAATCAACAGGCGATCACGCAGTCGCTGGGCGCGAATTTAACGCTGCTCCATCTGCAAATCGACACACTCTCGACCGACGTAAGCTTGATCGGCACGCTGACGCAGAACGTGACCGGGGAGTTCGTCGGCAGCAGCGACAATAACATTCAGGTCAACTACGTGCAGTCGGCGGACGGCTCGGCCACGCTCACACTTCACGAGGTTCAGTCCAGTGGTCAGTTCCCGATGCTGGCGACGATGGGGCGCGGCACGCTGCACCTTGAACTGCCGCCCAACGTCCCGCTCGACGTGCAGTTTGTCGGCGAGGATGGCAGCACCGTGCTGAACCTGGGCAGCACCGCGCTGGAGCGCCTCAACGTCACGCTGGCGCATGGCGATGCCGTCGTGACCCTGCCGGATTATAAGCCGCTGCTCTCGCAGCCGAGCGATTCGCTTGGCACGCTGACCGTTGGCACTGGTAGTCTGGCGCTCGTCATCCCGCAGGATGTCGGCGCGCGGCTGGAACTTCAGCGCGATGGCAGCGGCATCGATCCGCAGTACGACGCGAACGTCTATAACTATCTGGTCGGCGACGTGCTGGAAGCGCGCAACATCAACACAGCGCAAATCGTCGAACATTACACGCTGCACGTCCCGCACGGCAAGATTCGCGTGCAGGTACCGTCGTAGGCTGTGACCGCATTTTCGTAGGGACGAGACTTGTCTCGTCCGTTGATGCCGCCCTGCGATTTGGCTAATCGCTAAGCCTCATTGCGAATTGTTAAAGTTAACATAGAGGTGCTCGTTTCATAACAACCTTCGTGTTATCCTTCCGGTAAGGTTATCCCAAGAAATATCCCAAAATAACCCAAATGGCCTGGCGTCTGCACCTGAGCGACCGAACAATCAAGCGACTAGACATCCTCTCCGGCAAGCCGACTCTGCTCGCCGCCTGGACGCTGGCGAATCGCGTCACCTATCTCGATCTGCAAAACGGCGCGCAGCAGGGAGATCGCACCATTGAGGACGTGAAAACCGAGGATCGGCGCAGCCCGGCCTGGCAGGAGTTCGTCCAAGCGCTGACCGCGCCCAACGGCCTCTATCTGCCGCTCGTGCGCACGCGCCAGGCCGCGATCCACATGACTGCCGATGGGCAGATGCGCGTCTATCAGACCAGCCCCTCCGATCTGTTTCTCGAAATGAGCGGCAAGGAAGCGAAACTGGAAACGGGCGGCAAAACCCGCTTCCTCGCGCTGGCGCTGGATCGCTCACTCGGCCTGCTTGCCGCGCTCGATACCGATGCCAGGCTGCATATTTATCAGCAGCATATTCGCGTCGGCATCTTCGACACTGGCTTGAAGATCGACGAGGAATTTCGCCCGACGCTGGTGATCTCGCAGGGCGGAACGGCGCTTTTTCTGACCGATGGGCGCAGCATCGTCGTGATGAACTCCGGTGGGGCGGTGCGCAAACGATTGGCGCTGCATTATACCCTCGGCGCGATCAACTGCTCACCGGATGGGCATCGCTTCGTCACGAGCGATCTCGACGCCAACGTTGTCCGCATCTACGACGATAACCTCATGCCGACCCACCAGCGCCACGCCGTCGATTTGTTGAGCGAGGCTAAACGCGCCCAGTTGCTTGCCTCTGCGACCACCGCCAGCGCCGCGCTCGGCCCGCTGGCGATCAACAACAAGGGTGTGCTGGCCTTCGCCGTCTCTGGCACGGTCTGCGTGACCAGTCTCTCGCGTCTCAAGGCTTATCCCAAAGCGACTTAATGCTCTAATACGGCTTCGGTCGGGTTCTGAGGGTTGTAGAACACGGGTACGATGCTGCCTTCGGGATACTTATCGACCAAAGTCTCGGCATAACCGCCGCCGCTTGTTCCGGCGATCATGCTGAAGTTGATCTGCTCGCTCTGATAGCGCTGTCCGTTGACGACGTACTCGTAAACGATCTTTGGCTCGTAAATCGTAGTGTGCGTGCCGTTCGAATTGAGGCTGCGGTGGCTGCTGACGGTCGAGGTCAGGATGCGCCCGCTGGTCGTCGGCCAATGCTCACTGGCGTGCGCCTTGCGGCGTGATCTGACGAGCATCCAGCCGAGAAAGCCAAAGGCCAACAGTGGGATTGCCAGTGTGACAACAATGATCAGGATGACGAAACCAGTCATGGCGGCTGCTCCAGTGGAATAGTCTACTCGTGTAGAGTATAGAAGCGCTTGCTAAAAGCCGCTGCTCGCGCCGCCTGCCCATTGCTATGATATTTTTATGATTTGTGCTGTAGGGGCGGGTCTCAGACCCGCCCGAAGTAGCATTACTCACTCCGACTCTGGTTCTGTGCGCTCGGCCTCAATCGTCATGAACGCATCCTGATAGCGCATGTGGGCGAATCCGTCCGCCTGCGCATTGCCGAACGTCACCAGCACGTCAGGATCGTCCGGTGAATAGAACTCGGTTGCGCTCTGCGCAATGAGCGGAATGTCGCGTCCGAACTTCAATACCAGCGTCCCGTCCTCCTGACGGATCACGGGGAAGGGTACCTCATGATACAGGTAATTCCCGACGATTTTGTCGAGTGCCGCGTCGTCCAGCGTGATCGCCGTATGGGTTGGCTCGGCGATCCCCATGACCTGGCGCGCGAGTGCTGCCGCGACCTTCGCCACCGGAAAGCCGACCCGGTTCGAGAGGACGATCACCGTCACGCCATCCTCGTAGAAACGGACGATGAAAGTGTTGAAGCCATTGATGCCGCCGCTGTGCTCCGCGACATTTTTCCCCTGATACTGGCGAATCCCCCAGCCGTAACCATAATCGATCCGCGATCCATCTTCGAGCGTGCCAGCCGTATACATCTGCTTGAGCGTCGCGGCGGAGATTAGCGTGTTTTCGCGCAGCGCCTTGTCCCACAGCACCAGATCGTTCGCCGTCGAGCCAAGTGATCCAGCGGCGTAGGGTTGAGTCATGCTCAGAAACGGCGCGTTCAGGTAGCTGCCGTCCGGCGCGGGGACGTAGCCGCTGGCACGCCTGGGGATGATCGGCTCGGTGCTCAGATAATACGACTGCCGCATACCGAGCGGCTTAAAGATGTGCTCCTGAAGGTAGTCCGCGTAGCTCTGGCCGGAAATCTGTTCGATGATCATGCCGAGCAGAAAATAGCCGGAATTGTTGTACTCATAGCGCGTCCCCGGTTTGAAATCAAATGGCATGTGCGAGAACTCGTCGCAGAGCTGCTGCGGCGTCAGATCGCGGCGCATTTTCGTGCCAAACTCAGGATCGCTGGTGTAGCTGAAAATCCCTGACGTGTGATTAAGCAGGTGATGAACCGTGACCGTGTGGCCGCTCATCGGATACCTGGGCAAAAAGCGCGTGATCGGGTCGTTCACGCTCAATTTGCCTTGCTCGATCAGCATCATGATCGCGGTGGCCGTGAACTGCTTGCTCACCGAAGCCAGCCGAAACACCGTATCGGTTCCAATCGGAACGTCCCATTCCACGTCGGCGAGGCCGTAGCCGCTGGCGTGGATCACCTCGCCGTTCTGAACGACGGCTACCGCCGCGCCCGGCGCGTGGGGCTGGATTTCCGCTTGAACAATCGCATCGAGAGCAGGAAGCGTCGGCATTCTGTTTTCACCTGTAGGGCAGATAGCGGGTAAATATTGCGAGATTGTACCCCCACTGAAGTGGGGACGCGATTGATCGCGTCCATTCACATCAACTTAAGGATTGAGCCGGAGTGTTTTTGCCCTCATCCCCTAGCCCTTCTCCCTGAGGGAGAAGGGAGAACAACGGGTCAGCAGGATTTTAAGTCTCTCGCCCTGAGGGAGAGAGATTTAGAGTGAGGGCTTAACTTGATGCACATGGGGACGCGATTGATCGCGCCCATTCACGAGGTGCTTGCGAATGTGCCTTTTCAGCGGACGAGACAAGTCTCGTCCCTACGAGATGATATTGCTATCCGCTACGCAGTAGGGAGGGGCTGAGGTGAGGTCTTGTTTTGGCTCATTGCTAACGGTTAAACGCCAAGAGATCATTTGAATATTCAGTCGATTTCGCGTAGGGGCACGATATATCGTGCCCCTACAATACACAAACCAGACGAAGGATAGCGAGTATTCAAATGGCGTCTAAGCGCCGTTTTCACGTCTCGACCAGCGCGCGCTGCGGGAACACCATCCGCTCCGGCACGATCCAGCCGCGTGCCAGCGCCGCTTGATTGGCGCGCTCGAAATCGGCGTGCAGATCACGCACCAGCCGCGCCTGTGCAATCGATGGTTCGAGCGAGAACATCACGGCGCTTGCCGCGTGATTGCCCACCGCGAGGATCAGCCAGTTGGTGTCGCCGATTTGTTTGCGTCCAAGACCATTGGGCGGGCGCGTCGGCATTGACCAGACCAGTTGCAGCACCGGCTTGATGACCGCTTCGTTCGGCTTCTGCGGCCCGCCGATCATAATTGGTTCGTACTGTTTGTGGCGATAGACCACATAAAAGAGCGGCTGCGCCTCGAAATGGCTGCGCAGAAAGCCCGTTTGCCCCTTCAGGCTGATCACCTGTTTCCAGGCTTCACTGTCCGGGTTGCGCGCGATCAGCCGCTCGATGATGGTACGCTGCTCGCTGTAGCGTTTGTACACAGCGTTGAACTGTGCCCGGTTGATCTTCCCCTGTGCGAATTCATCGGAGATCGCTTCCATTTTGCGGCGGAGCGTGTTCAACGCAGAATTGGGGTTGGTCGGCGCTTCGGGCTGCGGTTCACTGGGCTGCGCGGGGCGTGGAGCGGGCGTGGGACGAGTCTCCTGCGGCGTGGGCGGGCGAACCGGGGAACGCTTGATTTCACGCGAAGGCTCAGAGTCCTGAGGAGGAGGAGGAGATTTCAGGTCGTTCACGCCGCTTCCCTGTAGTTAGTGATTGGCTCTGTGTTGATTATAGCGCCATTTGCTATACTAACGCCGGAAGGATGATCAATTTTCAGAACAAATGATGTTCAAACCTCAACACTGTGGCTTGTATTTTACGCCGGATCACATTGCGCAGGCGCGGCGCGATCAGGATGCGGAGCCGTTTCGTTCGGCCTTTCTCTACCTGCTGGATCGGGAACAGCAGGGCGCGGAGGCTGCGCAGTGGTACGGGCTGCGCTACCGCTTCGCCAATGACGATCAGGCAGGGGAACTGACAATCGCGGCGCTCGAACGCTACGTCAGCGAACCCGTTATCGAGGACATGACCTACCTCGACACAGTCGCGCAGACAATGATGCTGGCGCAGGCTTTCGAGATGGTGCGCGAGCATCCGGCGTGGAGTCCTGATGGTCAGGTGCAGTGGCTCAATCTGTTTCAGGATCGGGTCAGCACACTGAGCAGCAGCCCCTACAAAGATACACAGGTCGAGAACCTGTGGGTCGCGGCACTGGTGCTGATGTCCGGCATCCTGCTGGAGCGCGAGGATATTTTCAACATCGGCGTCGAGGTGTTCAAGCGTACCGTCGATACGGACATCAGCCCGCGCGGACATATTGCTAAGGCCGTCGAGGGCAAGGACGGCGGCAGCCTCTACCGCCAGATGCTCTCGGTCTCGGCGCTGGTGCTGATGGCAGAAGCGGCGACGCACTGCGGCGTCAATTTATGGGAGTACAACTATCGCGGCGTTTCGGTCAAAACGGCAGCGCTCTACCCGATCTACTATTTCTACACGCCGGAGAAATGGACGTGGGACGAGGGTATCACGCTCGACGAAGCGCAGATGCTCTTTCGGCGTTATGGCGGTTTTCTGGAAATGCTCAATCGGCAGACCGGCTTTCGTGACCTGAAGCCGCTGCTCGAAGACCTGCGCCCAATCTACGACGCGCACGGTGGTGGCCTGACGACGCTCACGCACGGCATCCCAGTCGCCAAGAAGCGCGGCTTGTTTGGTTAACCACACGATGAACACAGCCTATCGAGGGCGCTTTCTACTGCTTTGGAATGCGATCAATTTTATATTGATTGTATTAATCATTATCCATCGCAGCACCGTTCCAGAAGTTATAGGACGCTATACGCATCTCTATTTTGCTAGTATTGGCCTCTCGCTGATCGTCGTAATTGGCG
>DASZXN010000248.1:0-6612 GCA_035545875.1 Phototrophicaceae bacterium | reverse complement strand
ACTGGCGCGGCAAATCGGCGCGGGACGCTGGGGCGCACTCGCGGCTGGCTTGATCATGGGCTTGTGCGGACAGGCCGTGCAGTCGAGCTTCGTCACCATGTCCGACATCCCGGCCCTCTTCTGGGCGACTCTGAGCGGCGTGATCCTGATCCACTACCGGCATGATCAAAAGCTGCGCTGGATTGTCTTGGCGGCGCTCACATTGGCGATTGCCTGCATCACCCGCTGGATTTATCTGGCGCTGATCCCGGTTTGGGCGGCGGCAGTCTTGATCACGTGGCGGCGCATTCGCTGGCGCGAGAGCGTCGCGGCGGCTATCGCTGCCGGTTTGATCCTGATTCCACAGGCGGCGGTCAGCGTCCATTCGCCCTACCCGGTACTCGATCACGCCTGGGTCGAGGGCTGGTCACCGTTGAACGCCTTCGCGCACGAGTTCAGCAACGTCGATGGGCATTTCGTCTACCCGGAGATCAACGCGCAGTATTACGCCATGCCTTTTTACGATGCCTACTTCCTCGCGCCGATTTTCACGCCCTTCCTGCTGATCGGTTTATGGGCGCTGCGGCGCAAGCTCGTTCTGCTGCTGCTTTTACTGGCATGGGCGCTGCTGCCCTATCTGTTTCTGGCGGGCATCCCCTACCAGAATATCCGCTTCCCGCTGATCGTCGTTCCGGCGGTCGCGGCACTGGTCGGCCTCGGCCTTCATACCGCGTTTACGTGGAGGCAGCGTGCTGCGCCCCTGCAACCGAATCGACTGCTTGAGATTGGCCGCGCCATGATTTTTGTGGCAGTTGTCGCCGTCGGCCTCGCGCTGATGGGCAACATCGGCAGGCAAAACGTGCGCACCTTCATCAACAATCAGCAGGCGGACAAAACCGCCGTCGCCTGGGCAATCCAGCACATCCCAACCGGAACGCGCCTGTATACCTTCGGCGTGACCGAGCCGCTGCAAATCTACTCGCAGCTTGAAGTTCATGAACTCTACGACGAAACCGAGGCCAGCATCAGCGACCAGTTGAAGGATCGCAAGGAAAGCTACGTCTTCGTCAACGTTTGGCAAATCGAGAACCAGTTCGCCGGACATGACTTGCAGAAAACCTTCAACTGGATGTACCAATACCTCGGTCTGCAACAGCTTGGGCAAATCGGCTATTACACACTCTACAAGGTCATCGATGAAGACCTTAACGCTCCTGCCGGGGTTCAGCAGCCATCGGGATGACTGGGCGATCCCCGTCCAGCAAAATCTCGCGCGCCTGCTCGCCACCCGGCTTGACCTGACGATCCTCGCGCTGCGCTATCCGCACCGCCGCGACCGCTATTCGCTCGACGGGGCAGCGGTCTATGCGCTCGGCGCGGGGCAGGTACGAGGCATCGGACGGATCAAGCTCTGGTGGGACGCGATCCTGCGGATCGAGAAGCTGCACCGCGAGCAGCCGTTCGACCTGCTCCATGCGATGTGGGCGGACGAAACCGGCTTGATCGCGGCGTGGGCAGGGCGGCGGCTGGGGATTCCGGTCGTCGTTTCGATCCTCGGCGGCGAACTGGTCGGCTTACACGACATCAACTACGGCTTGCAGCGCGGCAGCTTTAGCCGCTGGATCGTCGGGCAGGCGCTGAACGGCGCGGATCGCGTGATTGTGCCGAGTGAGTACGTTCACCGCCTGATTCCCGCTGCTGGTTACGCAATTCCAGACGAGAAAATCGTCAAGATTACGCTGGGCGTGGATGCTCATCGCTTCACGCCTGCCGAATCACCTGCCGATCCCTATCGGCTGATTCACGTCGCCTCGCTCGTGCCTGTGAAAGATCAAACGCTGCTGCTGCGCGCCTTCGCCCTGCTCGATCCGCGCACGACGCTCGATCTTGTCGGCACGGGAGCGGAACAGGCAAAGCTGGAAGCGCTGGCGCGCGAACTTGGCATCACGGAGCGCGTGCGTTTCATCGGAGCGGTCGCTCACCCTGATCTACCCGATTACTACCGGAAGGCAGCGCTTCACATCCTCACTTCACGGCACGAAACCATCGCGCTGACTACGCTCGAAGCGGCGGCTTGCGGTGTGCCGACGATCAGTACGGCGGTGGGCATCGTTCCCGATTACCCGGCGCTCGGTATAGCGGTTTCTGGCAGAGATACCGACGGGTTTGCGTCCGCTCTACAGGCGCTGATCGACGATGCGGATAGACGAGCAGCGCTGGGATGGTCGGCAAGACAGGCGGCACAAGGCGAATTGTCGATTGAGGCGACAGCGGATCAACTGATCCGGTTGTATCAGGCATTGACGGGGAAACTGTAGGAGCGTGCCTGTGTGCCCCAATCACGGGCAGACACGTAGGTCTGCCTCTACGAGTCAGATACACAATCAGGGGTTTCTGACCTGCACGATCACCCCCGGCTTGACGGTGATGTTGCCGTTGGCGTCTCCCTGCAAGTTCCAGTCACCGTTTTGCATGATCGCCACCCAGAAATCGGCGCGCACCTTGAGGCCGGGCAAATTCTGCGCATTGGCGATCTGATAGAGAAAATCGTGGCGGACTTTTGCGACCTGCTTCAGCAGCGTCTGCTCGGTGATGCCATTATCGGGAACGCGCGAGCGCTCCGGTACGTGCAGTTGATCCTCTGCCGTCGTGATCAGGTTGTTCTGCACGCCGCTGTTGATCGCCAGATCGAAGATAAACGCCTGACTGAGCGCCAACTGAAGATTGCGCGGCTTGATGCTCAGATTTTGCACGGCATTCCAGTAATTCGTGGTGGCGATGCTGTCCTGCGCCGCCTGCATGATCGGGTCGGACGCGGCGGCGAGCAGCAGATTACGCAGGGTCGTATCCGTGCGCAGCGTCGCGTCGCGGTTATCGACCCGCTGTTGATAAAGCGAGCGCAACTGCGCCGCTGTCGTGCTGGTCGCCGTGCTCAAATAGAGGTCGAGAACGCTGGCAAGCGATCCTGAAGCGAGTGTGAAACCAAAGCGTCCATACGAGACAATGCCCGCGTCGTAATTTTGATAGGTGTTATATGCGCCGCCCTCGAAACCGAGCGTGATGTTGAACGAGGCTTTGCGCACGCGATCCGGGCTGTCGCCGCCGCGCGCGAGCGTCGAGGCTTGCGTCGGCGTGCTGACCGTGCCGTAACCCGCGTCAGAGCAGTCGCCCTGAATGTTGAGCCGATCCGCGCTCACCCAACCGGACGCGCCGCCCGCGAAGCTCAGATGCAACCAGATCGATCCGCCGCTGTCGGCTTTCGACTCCAACACCGGGTAATTCGACTGGCCGTCCGGGACGTAGCCGAGGATAGCGTTGCTCGTGCCGGGCGAGGTGCGCGCGAAGGCCAGCGATTTGTCCGCCGCGCTGCGCACGGTGGCGATGCAGGATGTTGTGGTCATGAACTCCCCCTAGGCGAGCGTGCGCCACCAGATTCCGGTACATTCCGGCACAATGGTGAGCTGCTCGGCAACAACGCGGTCAGCCAGTTCGTCGCCGAAGAAGAAGCGCAGCAGCGCCTGACCTTCGGCGGGTGATGCAAAGCGATAATCGGTGCGCAGCGCCACGCGCGTGAAACCGCGCTCCGCTTCAAGCATCTGATAGAATGCGCCTAGCTCCGCATTCGGCGGCGCGGGTGTTTCGTTGCCCGTGCCGAGCGTTTCCAGCAGAACGGCCATGCCGCCCGGTCGCAGCAGCCGCAACATCTCGGCAATAGCCTTGCCCGTTTCCGCGCGCCACGTCTCAGGATACCAGCCGACCGAGTGCGCGACCGCCCAGCCTTCAATCGCCACATCCGCGATCCCGCTTGCCAACGGCACAGCACGGTTGTCGGCGGCAATCGTCGTGACCTGCGGCAGCTTTTCGCGCAAAAGACCGAGCATATGCTCGGACGCATCGAGCGCGACCAGCGATTTGACCAACGGCGCGACTTGCGCGGTCAGCCGCCCCGTGCCCGCCCCCAATTCGACGACATCCAGCCCGGTGAGCGGACGAAGCGCGTTCAGCGCGGGCAGCAGACGACCTTCGTAATCTTCGCGCGCGACCATCAGATCATACTGCGCGGCCTGCTGCTGATAAATCGCGTGATAATCCGGCATCGCTACGTGCTGTACGCGGCGATCTGCTCTTGCAGCTTGCTCGAATCGACTTCAGGATGCTGATCGAGCAGCGCTTTGAAACGCTTCATATACTCGACCAACTGACCCTGGTCGTGTGCCTCGAAACGCATGGTGATCGCGGGCTGCGTATTGCTGGCGCGTACCAGCCCCCAGCCATGCTCGAAATTGGCGCGCGCGCCATCGACCGTGATGACTTCATATTTTTTCTGCAATTCAAGCGTCATCTCGTCAATAATCTTGAATTTGACGTTATCGGGCGCGTCCATAATGATTTCGGGTGTGGCAGGCAGAATCGGGAATTCGCCGAACAGTTCCGCGACGGTTTTGTTGGTGCGCGAGATAATTTCGAGCGTCTTGAGCGCGACCAGCGGGGCATCGTCAAAGCCGTAGTATTCCTCGCCGACGAAGATGTGCCCGCTGACCTCCCCGCCAAGCGGCGAACTGATCTCGTGCATCTTGGCTTTCATCAGGCTGTGACCCGATTTCCACATCACCGGGACGCCGCCATATTTGCGGATTTCGTCGGGCAGGATTTGCGAGGCTTTCACGTCGAAAACAATCGGCGCGCCCGGTTGACGCGAGAGCAAATCGCGCGCCAGCAGCGCCAGCAGTCGATCCGCCGCGATGTGATGACCGAGATTGTCGATGAAGCCGCAGCGATCCGAGTCGCCATCGAACGCCAAACCGAGGTCAGCGCCAACCTCGACGACTTTGGCTTCGAGGTCTTTGGTCATTTCCTCGTCTTCGGGGTTAGGCAGGTGGTTCGGGTACGTGCCGTCCGATTCGCAGTAGAGGCAGGTCACGTCGATGCCGAGATCATGCAGGACAGGCGGCATGGGCAGCCCACTCATGCCGTTGCCCGCGTCCATCACCACCTTGAGTGGGCGCTCGATCTTGACCATGCCCTTGATCGTCTCCATGTGCTTGTGGAGCATATCAAAGTCCTGATCGACCTTGCCGCTGCCTTCCGCGAATGCGTCGGTCTGGATAATGCGCAGGAGTTCCTGAATTTGTTCGTCGGCCAGCGCCAGCGCTCCATAAGCCATCTTGACGCCGTTGTACTTGGTGGCGAGATGGCTGCCCGTGATCATCACGCCCGCGCCCTTGACGCCGTAGCTTGCGGAAGCGAAATAGACGGTCGGCGTCATGACCTCGCCAATGTCGGTGACGTTCATGCCCGTCGAGGCGACACCTTCGATCAGCGCCATCTTGAGGGGCGGCGACGAGAGACGGTTGTCCTGCCCGACGAACATATGATCACTGCCGAAAGCACGCGGCAGAAAAGTTCCAAGCGCCTGACCAATCAGCCGCACCAAGTCCGGCGTAATCTGAACCGGATCGCCTGCGACCGTGCCGCGAATATCATACTTGCGGAAAACACTGGTATCGACTTGTGTCATGCTCTCCCTCACCTGTTGATAATGCTTCCCCAACATTGTTTCACACCGTAGGGGCGGGTTTGAAACCCGCCCCTACACATCAATTTTCGTGCTAAATTGTCTACGTCCCGACCTTGACCTCTTTGCCATCAACCGTCGCGGAAAAGAGTAAGCCCTGATCGTTCGCATCGACCGTGACCTGCGTTCCGGCGGGCGGATTGGCGCTCAGGAGGAAGTCGGCCAGCGGCTCGCGCACCGAACGACGAATGATGCGCTTGAGCGGTCGCGCGCCGTATTCCGGCTCGTCGTTCTGCGCGAGCATCCACGCCTGCGCCGCGTCGGTGAAAATCAGTTTGAGGCCGCGCTCCTCGGCCAGACGCTGCTCGCCCTTCAGGTTGAGCTTGAGCACGTTGGCGAGGTCTTCCTGTGTCAGCGCATTGAACATGACAATCTCGTCAAGGCGATTGAGGAATTCCGGGCGGAAGAAGGTACGGACTTCCTCCATCGCTTCGTCGCGGATTTCGTCGGTGATGACCGGGACGGCGAGTTCGTGCGAGCCGAGATTGCTGGTCAGGATGATCACGGTCTCGCTGAAATAGGTGATCTGCCCGCGCCCATCGGTCAGGCGGCCTTCCTCGATCACCTGAAGCAGAATGTCGAGGATACGTGGGTGCGCTTTCTCGACTTCATCGAACAAGACAATCACATAGGGCTGCTTGCGGACGCGCTCGGTCAATTGACCGCCCGCTTCACTGTCCACGTAGCCGCTCGGCGACCCAATCAGTCGATTCAGGCTGGCCTCGTCCTTGAACTCGCTCATGTCGAGCGGGAGCATCGCGTCCTCGCTGCCGAACATGAACTCGGCCAGCGCTTTCGCCAGTTCGGTCTTGCCGACGCCGGTTGGCCCCAGAAACAGGAACGCGCCAATCGGTCGCTTGGCGTCTTTGAGGCCGACGCGCGCCGTCTTGATCGCGCGGCTGACGGCCAGCACCGCCTGATCCTGCCCGATGATGCGCTCTTTCAGATGCTCGACCATGCTGGCATAGCGCAGGCGCTCATCCTCGCCGAGCTTGCTGACCGGGATGCCGGTCATCTGGCTGGCGGCGAGCGTTACGTCCTCGGCGTCGAGGCTGTTG
>DASZXN010000247.1:0-20353 GCA_035545875.1 Phototrophicaceae bacterium | reverse complement strand
TGATCGCGCCGCCCGCGCCATTGGCCGATTCGCCCAGGATGCGCGTCGGGTACCAATACCAGCGATCCGGCCCCATGTTCGGCTCTGGCGCGATGATCAGCTTGAGCGTGCCCAGATTGCCCGCGACCATCGCGTACAGCGTCCCAATCGTCGCCATCACGATCTTGGTCACGCGCCGCGCTTCCGGCAGCAGCGAGTAAGCCACTGTGAAGACGATGCTCACCACCACCGCATACAGCGTCGAGAGGACGAGGTTATAGCCGATTTCCGAGGCGATCCCGGCCAGCTTGATCGGCAGCGCCGAGATCACGAAGCCAAAATAGTAGTAGTTGATCGAATAGCCCGCCATCCAGGGGTTCGGCGGCGGGAACGTCGGCGTGCGCAGGGTCGCGTTCAGGTAGGCGAAATCCATCGGCTTTTCGCCGCCGAAGCTCAGATTCCACAGGTCGGGATTGACGGCGCGCAGCAGCAGACCGAGCGCGAACGCCAGCGCGAACAGCAGTTCGCTCAGGAGCAGGCCGCGCCAGTTCGCCCGAATAAACGCGATCAGTGGTTTGCGCCGCCGCAGCGCGATCACGACGTTGAGCAGCACGAACAGCCCGACCAGCCCCCACAGCGCCGTCCGCGTCCAGAACGCCGCGCCGAGGAACGAGGTCAGCCACCAGGGGATCACCGACAACAGCAGCCAGATCAGGCCGCGTCCGAGCGCGAAGCCGCGCAGCGGCAGCGCCGAGAACAGGATCGAGATCAGCGGGAAGCTGATCCAGCCGAGCAGCACGAAGCCGATTGTCCACAGCACGAGCGCCTGTACTACGTCCTGATCGGTCTGCGCCTGCGTCGCCAGTTGATAGGTAGCGTTGGGCAGCGCGCCCAGATCGACGGGCGTATCCGGCGGGTTGTAGGTCGGCATCATATAGCGCTCGAAGCCGTTGTTCTGGAATACGAACACGGTTGGGTGATCGTAGACCGTGAAGGCTTCCTCGGCTTCAAGCTCGTTCATCCAACTGGGCAGGTGATCGGTCGGCAATACCTGATCGGGAAACTGAATCCCGAAGAAGCCCTCGCCGCGCCGGAAGATGTTGACAATCCCGTAATCCAGCTTGCCGTTGAACAGGTCGTTGAAATAGGTGATGTCCGTCGGGAAGCGGTTCGGCACGCGCGGCTGCGCGTCATAAAAGCGGTTGCTGCTGATCACCATGTAGTCGCCGAGCGTCAGCAGCGCCGTCATGCGCCGGTATTTCATGTCGCTGTCGTTGTCTGCCAGATTGAGAAAGAGCTGCGAGAACTCGCCCGCCGCCACGCTGTCGTGGCTGATGCAGTCGCGCTTGAGGCCAATGCCGAAGATTTGGGTCGCTGAGTAGGTGCAGTAGCGCGTGGGCAGGCTGTCGTCCCAGTCGCCTTCGGTGACCAGCGCAGTCGGCGTGAACAGGATCGGCGTGTCAGTCGAGATGTGAATGTCGGTGTTCGACGGCACGTCCATCGGCTGATCGAGCTTGTAGCGCTGATGCAGGCCAAGCAATTGATTGTAGTCGCCCGTGTCGGCGCTCGAATCGTCCGGTGTAGCGCTGTACGTCTGATCGCCAATCGTGAAGGTGATCGGGCCAGGTGTGTTGAAGATGTGCGCGAACTCGACTTCGGTCACAGTCGCCGCGAACGGCGATTGCACCGTGATCACGGACGGATCAGCGCCGAGATAGAAATAGGGCACGGGCGTGTAGGGGCTGAGGAAATTGACCGGCTGCCGCGCTGCCGCCGCCCCGCGCCCAATTGTCAGAATCGGCAGGAAATAACGGTAAGTGACGGGTGGCAGCATCCCCTTGACATTGTTGAGCAGCAGCTCGTCCCAATGCGCCAGAATGTGCCAGTCGTACTTGCCCGGCGGGACGATCCCCAGTTGATCCGCCGTGATGGTGGCGTGACCGTTAGCGTCGGTTTGCAAATTCCATTCGTGCAGCACGACCGGATCGCCGCTCCCGCTCGCATCCATGAACTGAATTTGCAGCGTCGTCGTGCGCGCATCGGTGAATTGCACGTCCAGTTGAACGGGCTGCGTCAGCGTTTGCTCGAACGGCGCGCTGATGTACGATTCATCGTTCATGGCAGTTTCCAGCAGCAGATTCGGCTGCGAATTCTGCACACTGACCGGAATCCGGTTGTTCAGGTCACCGAAAAAGTCGATGGTCGTCGGCAAATTGCTGTTGATCCACGCCGAAGCCTGCACGCGCGTCAGCGGCTGCGAATAGATCGAGACTGCAAACGCTACCCCGCTGATGACCGTCGCACCGACCACAATCAGCGGCGGGATGATCCGCAGCGCGCGCCGCCGAATCCGCCCGGCGACGACCACGACCAGCCACGCGCCCAGCAGAAACAGCGGCGCGTACATCGGCATGTAGTAGCGCATCGTCATCTGCTGGAGGTTGCCCGTCACCGCGAAATAGACCACCACCCAGATGCTCAAAATCGACAACTGCACCGAGAAGCGTCTGCGCCACGCCTGCGCGATCAGCGCCGCCAGCAGCGCCAGCGTCACGGTGATCCCCGCGACCAGCCCCATCCCCCACATCGACATATTCCACCAGGGGTAGAGGTATTTGATGCGTCCAAACCATTCGACCGAGGGCGGCCAGTCGGTGGTCGGCAGGCGCGAGAGATCGCTGACGCTCTGGATTTCACTCAGCCAGCGCGGGTTGATCGACCAATCGGTGATGGTTGGGCCGACGAAGGCGTAGGGCTGGGCAACCCGAAACACCAGTCCCCCCAGTGCTACTGCGCCGAGGATCATCAGCGCTTCGCTCAACAGCCAGCCGCGCCACTGAAGCAGGCGTTTTTCGCTTTGCAAGCGCACCAGCACCGCCAGCGGCAGCAGACCGAGCATTGGCAGCATATTGATACGGCTGGCAATCGAGCAGGCGCTCGCGATGCCGAACAGCAGGTACATCCCGAATCGTCCGCGCTTGCTGACTTCGACCGCCGCGTAAACGCCCAGCACGAAAAACAGGTTCGCCAGCGGATCAACCGTCCAGAAATGGGCAAGCTGAATCGGCAGCACGGCGAAAGCGTAGAGCGCCGCCGCGATCACGCCCTGCCATTGACCGAACAGGCGCTTGCCGATCACGAACAGCAGTACGATCACCAGCGCGTCGGCGACCGCATCGACGGCGCGCCCGACAAACTGGATGTAGTCGTAGCTCATCCACAGCGTCGGGTCGCTCAGCCCGCCGAGGTTGAGCCTGACGGCGATACTCGCCGCGCCGCGCACGATGAACAGCGGCAGATCGCCATAAGCATAGCTGCCGTCGTTGACGTTATCGGGGTTGTAAGCGCTGCAACTGGTGTTGAAGAACTGGTCGTAGGTCGTGGCATCAGGGCAGGCGTTTTTCGCGTCGTCGGTCAGGTTGTCGGGGCTGCCAATCGCGCTGACAATCGAGGTCAGAAAGCGCTCGTCGGGATGCAGCCGCGAATCCGCGTCCCAGTTCAGATCGGTCAGGCGCAGCGCCAATCCAAGCACTGTCAGCATGACGACCAGAAGCAGCGGGATCGCCGCTTTCAGCCGGTTCGAATTGGTCAGATGAGTGCTCAAGGGCTTGAAGAAGCTCCGTCGCCGCCGTACCTCATCATTATATCCTCAAGAATCCGGCGACGTAACTTTAGCCTTCGGCTTGATCAGAAAATCATACAGTCAGATCGGTTCATTGCAGGTCGCGCGCTCGCGTCCGCCACCGAGTTCCTTGTACGTTTTAGCGCGGGCGCAGGCAGCCTTCGGGACGATAAAACCTGTTGGTTCTACCTATTGACAGGTCTAGCGAACTTTTGATAACGTGATTCTGAGGATGTACCAACAGGAATGCGAAGCGATGACGATCAAGCTCTCCCGATTTTCCAAACCTGCCGATATTCTGCCGCAGGACGATGCGCAGTTGATTGCTCGCTTCTTTCAGGTTTTGGCCGACCCTACCCGCGTGCGCATGGTCAAAGCCCTGGCCGACGCCGAATGGTGCGTGTCCGACCTCACCGAAGCGCTCGGCATGGATCAGCCTGCCGTCTCACATCAGTTGAAATACCTGCGCGATCTCGGCCTCGTCAGTTGGAAGAAGAACGGCAGGCACGTCTATTACAGCCTCGCCGATGACCACCTGCGCGAGATTCTGATCAGCAGCATGGCGCATCTCGAACACGAGCGCGTTACGGCTTGATCTCTTCTTTTTCCGGCGGCAGATTGCGGCGAATCAGCGGCAGGCGTGGGCGCGTGACCGCCTGACTCATGATCTTCTCCGGCTCCTCGATGTGCGGCAGCGTCACCGTGAAGGTCGTGCCTTCACCGACTTCGCTTTCGACCTGAATCTTGCCGCCGTGCGCCTGCACGATCCACTGGGCAATCGACAGTCCCAAGCCCGCGCCTTCGGCGCTGGTCATGCGCGTGCGTGAAGCGTCCGCCTGATAGAAGCGGTCAAAGATGCGCTGCAAATCCTCCGGGCTGATGCCGATGCCGCTGTCCTGCACCTGAATCACCGCGTCGGCTTCGGTTTTGCGCAGACTCAGCGTGATCTGCCCGCCATCCGGCGTGAATTTGATCGCGTTGTTGATCAGGTTGAACAACACCTGCTTGAGTCGATCCGGGTCGCCCTTGATGCGCACAGGTTCGAAGCCGCTCACGTTGATCTTGAGGTCACGGTCTTTGGCGAGAATTTTCGCCTCGCGATAGGCTTCCTCGATCAGCAGGTCGAGATCAAGCTCCTGAAAATTCAGCTTGAGTTCACCGTTATCGGCGCGCGCCAGCAGCAGCAAATCATTGACCAACCGTGCCATCCGCTGCGCTTCGCTGTCAATCGCAGCGAGCGAGTCCTGATCCATGCCGTAACGCTTCATCAGGTCGATGTTGCCGCGAATCGCCGTCAATGGGGTGCGCAGTTCGTGCGACACGTCGGCGACGAAGCGCTGCTGCACCGTAAATAACTGTTCGAGCCGCTGCATGGCTTTGTTAAAGACCGTCACCAGCCGCCCCAGTTCATCCTGCGGGCCGTTCCATTCCAGTCGATTCTTCAGGTCGCTGGCGGCGGTGATCTGCGCGGCGGATCGGGTAATGTCGTCAATGGGCTTGAGCACGCTGCTCGTCAACACCATACCCAGCCCAATCGAGGCGATCAGCGCCACGCAGGTGCTGATCACGATGATCACGACCAGATTTTGTTCGGCCTGATTGACCGCCTCAAAGGAAATCGCCGTCTGAATGACGACCTGCGAACCATACATCGGTAAGGGCAGCGTGAGCACACGCACATCGCCACCGCCGATGCTGACCGTCGTATAGCTCGACGGAATTGTATCGCCTCGTTCGAAGGCTTGCTGCTGCTGCATCAGCGAATCCCAGTCGAGCGAGTCGCCGTATTTCCCTTTGATGTAAGCGGATTCGTTGAGCAGATTGGGGGTGCCGCTGTTATTGTCCAACTGCCAGACCTGCATCACCGCCCCAAACGAGCGGAAATAGTCAGAGTCGGGCAGAATCACCTGGATTGCCGCCGGTTCGCCGTAAGCGCTCATAAGCACGAACTGAGTGCTTCCCAGTAGTTGAGCATCGGTGGCGGCCAGCGTGCTGTTCGCACTGTCAACCAATGTCCAGCGGGTGACGGCGAACACCGAAATGCCAAAGACGACGATGATGATCGCCAGCAATCCGGAGTAGAGCAGGATCAGCTTGCTGCGAATGGTCATGGCAGGATGCTGGTTTTCTACTCTTCTTCGCGCAGGACGTAGCCCACACCGCGTACAGTATGCACAAGGCGCGGCTCATTGTCCTGTTCGGTTTTCTGACGCAGATAGCGAACGTAGACCTCGATAATGTTGCTCTCGCCGCCAAAATCGTAGCCCCATACCCGGTCGAAAATCACGTCGCGGGTGAGCACCTGGCGCGGGTTGCGCATAAACAGTTCGAGCAGCTCGTATTCTTTGGCGGTCAGGTCAATCGGGCGCTCGCCGCGATAGGCGCGGTGCGTGCCCGTATCGAGCGTGAGGTCGGCAAAACGCAGAATTTCCGGCTTCGATGCGGGCGTCGAGCGGCGGAACAGCGCGCGCACCCGCGCCATCAGTTCATCGACCGAAAATGGCTTGACCAGATAATCGTCCGCGCCCGCATCGAGTCCCTGCACGCGGTCTTTGATGTCATCTTTGGCCGTCAGCATCAGGATCGGTACGTCGCTGGCGGCGCGCAGCCGCTTGCAGACTTCCAGCCCATCCAACCCCGGCAGCATCCAATCGAGAATCACCAAATCGGGCGGGTTATCGCGGGCGATGCTCAACCCGGTTTGTCCATCACGGGCAACGCTGGCGCGGTAGCCCTCATAAATCAGCGCGCGCTCGACGAACTGAGCAATCCGCGCCTCATCTTCAATCAGCAGAATTCGTTCACCAGCCATAGGCCGTCCTGACGTACAGAGCCACTCGCTAACATTAGCAATTATATCGGAAATATTTAACGTTAGCGAAGCCCGAAACGACAAGACTGCAAATTATTTAGCGATTACTAAGGCTCGCTCCATTGAAACCCCCACGCCGTCGCTGGAGCGCTCAACTGGAAGCTGTGCCCGCTGTCGAGATCAACGTACTGAATTGCGCCCTGCTGAATGCCGTCGATCTCCGTGAGGCTCTGATAGCCGCCGACGAACCGACCATCCGGCGAGAACTGCGGCGCGACTTCCGCGCCGAAGCTGATCACGTTCTTCGATTTGCCGCTCTTGAGGTCATAATCAACCACGCTGAGGGGCGCGAACACGTCCGTGCCGTGCGCGAGCAGCAGGCGCATCGTCCCGCTGACTGCTTCAAGCGCTGCGCGCACCGTCACGTCGGGCGGCAGCGGAATCCACTGCGCGGGGTCAGCGCCGGGCGAGTTTGAATCGAGCAGATAGAGGCCGGGCGCAACCGACGACTGCGTGCTGGCATCGACGTAAGTGTAAATCCGGCCATCGCGCAGCCAACCCGTGTGCAGCGGGCGCGGATCATCGGACGTGACGGGTGTAGACTCGGCCAAATCGCGCGTGGTCAGGTCAAGCACGCCGATGGCCGTTTTGTTATCCGCCGTATACACGTCGAGCAGCAGATGCTGACCGTCAGGCGCGAACTGAGGGCGGCGATACGTCTCGCCGCTGCTGCTGGCCTCGGCATTCGAGCGGATCAACTGGGGCGCGTTCTCGGCAATCACGTCGATCCAGACGCCGCTGTTCTCGTCGATGTAGGCGATCTCCGTGCCATCGCTGCTGAAATTGGCCTCGACGGGCGCGAAGCTGTTGATCTTTGCCAGCAGCTTGGGCTGCTGCTGTGCCTGCTGAAGCCATAACTCGGCGGCAACGACGTAGGCCACGCTGTTGCCATCCGGCGAAACGGCGAATTCGTTCACGTCCGTTCCCGACCCTGTGAACGGCTTGGGCGGCGTGCCATTCGCGGCCATCTTCCAGACCTGTACCGTGCCGTTTGCGTCGGGCGCGAGGAAGAAACTCGGCGCGGAGAGCGTCAGCGCCGTTACCGTGCTGACCGGATAAGGAGTCGGCTGCTTCGTCGCGCCTGGCAGGGTCGCGACGGGGATCAGCGTTGGCTGTGCGAGCGGCGGCTCGGTCGGCGCTTCCGTTGGTGCGGTCAGCGCGACCGGAGTTGTCACGGTCTGCGGCGCTGCGGTGGCGACCGTCTGCCCGGATGTGGCTTGTGTCGCGGGCTGACCAACTGGCCCCCACGCATAAGCAACGACATCGGTCATCGGCAGCGGAAAGCCCAGTCCGGTCGAGGGATCGTAGAGCGCGATCACGCCGCCCTGAAAAGCCACCAGCAGCGATCCGCCCGGCGCCCAGCGCAGCCCACTGAGCGCAACCGGCACTTTGCCGACCGTTTCCAGTTTCGACGCGCCGCGCGCCAGCCGCAGCAGGCGACCGTAGCCATCGGGCACGTTCTTGTCATTCGGGTCACGTCCGAAGAACAGCAGCGCGCCGTTGGTGTCGATTTCGGGCAGGCGATAGGTGAGCGACTGATCGAGTAAAACTGCCTGCGCGTTGGCCTGATCGAGGTTCATCAGGCGCAAGCCGCCATCAGCGGGTGCGAAAACCAGTTCGCCATCGCTGATCCACGCCGTACCAATGCTCGACGGAATCGCGCTGGTCAGCACGAGGTTGTCCCCATCGCGGCGGTAAATCCACCATACATTCTGCTCGGCTTCCGCCGCGAGGTAGCGTCCCCCCGGCGACCAACTCAAGCCCTTGAGCGCGCCCTGACGAATATCGACAAACACGGGCGTACTGCCGGTCGTGAAGTAAGCGCGCAAGCCGTAAGTGGTCGTGTAGACGAGCGCATCGCCGTTGGGCGACCAGGCAATCGTGTCGCCTTCGCCGCGATAAGCGGGCACATCGGCGGTTGCGCCTTCGATCTGCTGGGGGTCGCCGCCGCTGGCAACGTTGATGATGTAGAGGCCGCTCTCGGTGCGGAAGGCGATGCGCTGACCGAGGCTGTCCACGCCGAAGTCGATGATGTAGAGGCCAGCGGGCGTCAGGTTGACGACGCCGTTCGCGCCGACGCCGTAGCGCTGAATCTGACCGCTGTTGAGCAGCACGTAGAGGTCAGCAGGCAGGTTGAGCGCGTCTCCCTGCGCCTGCGCGGAGAGCGAGAGTACCAGAACCATCAAAACGGCGATGCAGAAGCCGATCCGTCGCAGCATAGTTGATCCATGAGTGAATTTTTGAAATTAGTATAGCGCAGATCGCGTATACGAATTTGGGCTGCACTCGATGAGTCGAAGATCAGCAACTCATTCGCCGTTTTGACGTAATGGAATGAAGGGATACGGCGCGCTTCTCTAACGCACTTCTAGCAACACGACAAGGCGTTCCGTGTTAAACTATTTCAAATCATATAAACAGAAGAGGAAGCGAGATGCCTCGTTCGATCATCAATCAAGTGCTGCTCAGTTGGAAGCTCCTGCGCGATCCGCGTGCGCCCTGGTGGGCGAAAGCCTTTCTGGTGCTGCCGTTCATCTACGTGATTTCGCCGATTGACCTGATCCCGGATTTCATTCCGGTGCTGGGGCAGTTGGACGATCTGGGCGTGATCTTTCTGGGGCTGCGCGTGTTCGAGTCGCTCGTGCCGAAGTACATCGTCGATGAGCATCGCGCCGCCCTCGACCAACGTGACGATCCCAACACGATTTCCGGCAAGGGCTACACCGTCCGCAAGGAAGGCGAGAAGGTCAAGTCGTAAAGCGAAGATAGTGTCCGTAAATGTGTAGGGTGCTTATATAGCCCTCACCCTAAATCCCTCTCCCTGAGGGAGAGGGACTTATTCCCCTTCTCCATGAGGGAGAAGGGGCAGGGGATGAGGGCTGTTTTTATTGCAATTTCAAACGCTGCGCCTGTACCTCGTCCATCGCGTCAATCGTATCCTGCAAGCCCGTCACCTCGTCCTTGATGTCGGCGCGCAGGCGTTGGGCGCGGCTGCTATCGACATCTTTCGCGCCGAGCGCGGACATCTGCGCGTAGATCGTGCCCAGCGACGAGAGCGTGCTGTCCAACTGAATTTCGGCGCGCTTGACGCTGTTGGCCGTCGAGTTGAGGTTGTCCAACTGAAGCTGCAAGCGATCCGCCTGCTCTTTCAGGTCTTTCTGGATATTCGGATCGGTTTCCTGCTTGAGCCGAAGCTGCACCTTTTCCAACTGGATTGGCACGTTGCGGCGGTCGCGCTCGACCAAATCGTTGCTCTGGAAGCCGTCGATGTGCAGCGCCAGATCGTACATCTGCCCGATCCAGTCGTTCACGTCCGCGACGGTTTGCTGCAACTGTGTTTTCATCGACCCACCGTGCTGATCGACCAGCTTGAGCATGTTGCGGCGGTATTCGAGCGCGTCCGCGATGCGCTTGCGCGAATTGAGGCTTCTGATCTGGCTCAGGTTGTACTTGGCCTCAAATTCACGGGCGACCGCCTCCGCAGAGGCATTCGGATCGCTCAAGGCCGAGACGACCAGCGCGCCCTCCGCGACCAGCCCCGCGATAATCCAGAACCACGCCTGCCACCAGGCAAACGGCGCTGGGACGAACAGTACCAGCAGCACCGTAATGGCGACCGTGACGAAGGTCTCCCAGCGCATCAGCGCGTTGGTAATCACCGCACCCGTCGCGCGGGTGCGAACATCATTCTGTGCCATTCAATCCTCCGTATCTAATATACGTGGGATACAGAGTTCGGTTGCTTACTATAAGGCTTGTGATGTACGAATTGATCGCTTATCCCGCCCGACGCTGAAAGCATCGGGCTAGCCAACCCAAGCCTGCTGAAGCAGGCTGCTCATGCCAACGCTTACTTGTCAGCCCTCTTTAGAGGGCTTGGGTTTCCTAGCCGGAGGCTTCGAGCCTCCGGCGTAATGGGCTACGCTTGTCCGCCCGAATTGCCGAGCAGACGCTTGCGCCGCTCCTCCAACTGGCGATCCACCTCGCCGTCGCGCACCGCGTCCTCAATGTCCGACGAGACGTTGCGCGTCGCCAGTTCAAGGCGCGCATCCTCTTCGTCGAGCCGCGCCCGCACGTTGTCGGCGAGGCTGCTGATCTCCTTGTCGCCGACGTTTGCCAGCGAATCGAGGCTTTTGATCGTCTTGGTAGCGACCTTCTTGGCCTCGGTCAGTTCGATCAGCGAGCGCAACTGCTCCCGCTGCTGCTTGATGCCGGTCAGCCGTGTTTCCAGCTTCAGACGCATGTTGAGCATGGCCTGATACTGGGTATCCTGCTGCTGCCACTGGGTATAGTAGTCCTGCGCCTCCTGCTGCACCTGATTCAACTGCGCCTGTGCAGCGGCAGCGAGGTCGTTCTTGCCCTTGAGGATCAGCGTGTCGATGTCGCGGTCGAGCTTTTCCGCCTGCGCCGAAAACTCATCCGATTTACGCTTGAGCGTCTTGACTGATCCGCCCAGCGCCGCCGCCGAATCTTCCAAATCCTTCAGGTTGTTTTCAGCCTGACGGATGTACTCATCCATCACAGCGACGGAGTTTTGCTGGAGCGCCTTATCCACCATGCTGTGCAGATTGGCGTTGACCAGTGTACTCACCTTTTCCATGAGCGAAGGAGCCATTGATCTTTTCTCCTGATGACTCTCGATTTTCGACTTAGTATAGCCTGTGTTGGCCTCTAAGTCATGGGCAGACAAATCGTGAAGGTGCTGCCTTCATTCGGCTGGCTCGTGACCTCCGCGTGCCCGTTGTGCAGCCGCGTGATGTGATCGACAATCGCCAGGCCTGATCCGGTGCCCTGATCTTCATACTTCGAGCGGTCGATCTGGTAGAACATCTCCCAGATGTGCCCCTGCTCGGCGTTCTCGATCCCGCGTCCGTGATCCTGTACCCACAGGTGAACCTCGTCGCCCACGCGCGCGGCTCCGCAGACGATGGCGGCGTCCCCTTCCGAGAACTTGACCGCATTGTCAATTAATTGTACCAGCGCCATGCGCAGATAGAGCGCATCACCGACGAAGGTGGGCAAATCCGGCTCGATTTGGAGGCTGAACGGCTGGGTGAAGCGCGTCAGGTTGAACACTTCCTGCCGCGCGCCTTCGATCATACCTTCCAGATCGGTGATCGCTGCTTTGCGAATCTCATACGATCTTTGGGCATCGCCGGTTTCCATTTCCACCAGCACGATGAAGTTTTCAATCAGGCGGCGCAGGCGCAGCGCTCCCGTGTTGACGCCGTGCAGGAAGGTGAGCATCTCTTCGTTGCTCAGTTGGTGCGTATCGTCGTTGAGCATGTCGGCGTAGGCGACGACAAAGGTCAGCGGCGTGCGAAATTCGTGGTTGAGAATCGTCAGGATATTGCGCTTGAGCGACGACATGGCATCGTCGTAGATCGCGTTGAGCGCTTTGTGGCGGTTCAGGCGCGATTCAACGGCGATCAGCAAATCGTCAGCGTCGAACGGCTTGACCAGATAATCATCGACGCCCAACTGCTTGCCGCGCTGGATGTCACTCTTTTCGCTGCGTGCCGTCAGAAAGATGAAGGGGATTTTGATCCATTCCTGAACGCTGCGCACTTCGCGCAGTAGTTGAATGCCGTCCATCTGCGGCATCATGATGTCCGAAACGATCAAATCGGGCGGGACGGTGCTTTCGCGCAGCACCGCGAGCGCCTGCTTGCCATTCTCGACGCTGATCACGCTGTAATTGTCGAGTTCCAGAACCGTTTGAATGCCTTCGAGCAGGTTCAAATCGTCCTCGACAATGAGAACGCGCGCCTTGAAAATCTTGTCATCTTGTCTATCTGACGATTGAGGCAGCATCGAAAACTCCGAGCCTTGTTCCATACGCAACATTACCATCTTACAACGGTGTCATGAAGCGGGCTATCTTAAGCATTGCGCAACTTCGATTAAATCAGATAACAAACCGAAACCCGTCTGTACGCCGCCTGCGCCTTTGCCGATCAGCGTCACGTCGCCGAGCAGGTCGGTCACGTAGGTGATGGCGTTGGTCGATCCGCTGACGCTGGCTAATGGGTGACTGATCGGCAGTCGTGTTGGCGACACTTTACCGCCCACAGCCGTCACTTCGACAATCAGCTTGATGCGCTCGTTCGCCGCCTGCGCCGCCGCGATTTCGGCCTGCGTGATTTCTCGGATGCCGCTCACGTCCATCTGATTGAGGGTGAGCTTCTGGCCGAAGATCGCCGCCGCCAGAATGATCCCCTTGCCTGCCGCGTCCCAACCATCGACATCGGCGGTCGGATCAGCTTCGGCATAGCCGAGCGCCTGCGCCTCAGCGAGCGCTTCGGCGTAGCTCAGGCCGCCTTCCATCTGCGTGAGCATATAGTTGGTCGTGCCATTGAAAATGCCACGCACCCGCTCGATGGTGCAGCCCGCCAGCGCCTGCATCCCTAAGCGGATCGAGGGCGTGCCGGCCATGACGGTCGCTTCGAAACGGAGCAGCTTGCCTTTGGCTTGAGCAAGCGACTGTAGCTCATCGTAAGCGACGGCGACGGGGCCTTTGTTGGCGAGGACGACGTGCTTGCCGCTCTCGAAGGCGGCGCGGCACAAGTCGAGGGCGGGCTGACCCGTTTGCAGATTGGTTGGGCTGACCTCGACTATCACGTCGGCTTTGCTCTCACGGACGAGGCGGAGCGCATCCCAGTCGCGGGCGAGGCCAGGAAATGGAATTTCAGGATGGTCGAAGTAAGTGCCATCAAGCAGATTGTCCAGATCGAGGCCATCGGGATGATAGAGCGTGCCGTGTGAGCGGGTCGCTACCCCGACGATGCGCGCTCGAAAGGCTTGATCGAGCCACAATTCGCTCTCTTTATCACGCAGGATTTGCGCTAATCCCTTGCCGACGCCGCCAAAGCCGATCAGGATGATGTCCATCGGGTGTCCTTATAGATCAAATAGAAGGGCGAGGCTGAGCCTCGCCCCTACAGTTTCATAATGGCGTCATTTTAACGGATTGGTCGAGTCGCGCACAGACAAGCGTGGCGATTAACGTTACGACGTATAGAATCGACCCGCCTGCGCCGCCGTTTGCAGCGCCGCCCAGAAATCAGCGGCATCTGAGCCGTGATAGAAACTGTTAAACGCCGTCTGCGCGTCAGCCATTCTGCCCATGTAGAGCAGCGTCTCGATCAGCGGATAGACCGAGCAGTGATCGCCAACAGCGGCCTGCGCTGTGAACTGCGTGATCTCATCGTTGTAGTACGAGGCGAAGTGCGGGCTGGCACCGACGTAGCGTCCAGAGGCGGAATCGTAGGACAAGATCGCCGTGACGTTCGGCTGCGAGCAGGCGATTCCCGTCAGCGGGTCTTGAACGATGAACTCATACGCGCCATCGCCATTCAGGTCTTGAAATTCACCAATCCCGGTAGACGCAAGCTGATCGGCAGGCGACAGCACCGACAGAATATTGACCGGTGAAGCGCCTAGCTCATAGACGACCGTCCCTGAGCAGCAGTGAACGCTGCCGGGGTTAGAGCGAATCAGAAATTCGACATCGGGGAGGCCGTCGCCGGTGACGTTGGCGGCAGGCAGTCCACCAATCGACTCGACATCATCGATGCGCACGTCGGGCTGACCGGGCGTCGAGATCGTGGCGAAATTGGTCAGGCCGTGTGCCGGATGCCACAGGCGGATCGTGTACATGCCAATCGTTTGCTGGTCGTAAACCGTGTCGGCGGAGGTGGTGGTCGTCGAAGTCAGCCCGTCGCCCAGAGGCCAGAGCGCCAGTACGCTGTCCGGCAGCACGGTAATCTGGTTGGTCTGGAAACCGAGCGCGGTAAAGGTGTCCATGTCGGGGATGTGATGGCGCACGCCGTCCTTCAACCAGTAAACCGCCGGGTCGGAGCCTTTGAACAGCCGCGTGATCGGCTGGCCGAGCGGGTCGCTCATATCGCTCGCGCTGCATGGGACAATATCGGATTGCAGATAGCCGAGATTGAGGAAGGTTTCCCAATCGACGATGTGGTCACGGTAGCCGTTGATGATCAGGTAAACGTTGGGCGCATCGCCGAGGCAGGGCGTTGGCAAACTGGCGTTCGCCTGCACACCAGCGGAGACGGTCAGGATTAGCGCAAATAGAGCAACAAGGGTCAGACGGAGTTTCAGCATCATGGTCATCCTCTCATCCGAACAGATTGATGCTTTGACGATACCAGGTCATCGTCTATAAATCGTTTAATCGACGGCTTGCCATTCGGCGATTTTCACCCCGCAATGTCGTGACGATCACGGTAAATCGTCATATCCACTGATCTATTCCCCAGTTAGGTCGAAGCGCCAGGTTCATTCGGGTCGCTGCGGGCGTATAATAGAGGTGGTTAGGAAACTCAAACCGCAACTTCGCCGCGCGACCTGCGTATAACTCTACAGAAGCCACGCACGGCGCGGTTGCAGGGCTGGAGATAAGGACTCAGTGTCTAACACTACACCCGATCCGGTGGTTCTTGACTGGGTGCAGGCGGCAATGGAGGGCGATCAGGATGCGTTCGCCGAACTGGTGTATACCTACCAGGATGCCGTCTATAACTTGTGTTACCGACTGCTCTCCGAGCGTACCGAGGCCGAGGACGCCGCGCAGGAGGCATTTTTACGCGCCTACCTGAACTTGCAGCGCTACGATCCGTCGCGCTCGTTCAAAACCTGGCTGCTGACGATTGCCTCGAATCACTGTATTGATCGGCTGCGCCGCCGCCGGATGCAGTGGCTCTCGATTGAGGATGAAACGCTGCCCAGCTTATCCCTGAGCAGCGATGCTCCGGAGCCGGAAGACGCGGCCATGACGAAAGAACAAAAAGCAGCCATTCAGGGGCTGCTCGATCAACTCAACCCGGAATATCGCGCGGCGGTCGTGCTGCGCTACTGGTACGATTATTCGTACAGCGAGATTGCCGACATTCTCGACACGACCGAAAGCGCAATTAAGAGCCGCCTGTTCCGCGCGCGCCAGATTCTCGCGGAAAAGCTCGACTCGAAACCGGCCTCCAGCCCGATCAAGCCTTTACTGGTGGAGAACACGTGATGTCACGACAAAACCGACGGATGCAGGAGGCGCTGGATAAGAATCTCCCGGCAGAGGAACTGCACGACCTGTACACGCACATGGATCAATCGCCGGACGCGGCAGCCGAGTTTCAGCGGCTCAAGCAGGTGGATCGGATGCTCAAGTCTGCGCCCTACGAGCGCGTCCCGCAGGGCCTGGCGCTCAAGATTATGGCGCGGCTGGCCGAAGGTTTGCAGCCGGAGCAGCTTCGCCGCTCGTCCGGGCTGGCGCTGGCGGTTGGGCTGGCGCTAATCACGCTGATCCTGACGCCGCTGCTGGCCGTCCTCGGTTGGCTGATCGTCAGCGCGATCACCAGCGCGGCGGTGCTCGGCACTCTGATCGGGCAAATCGTCAATCTGCTCGGCCTGCTGCTCAATTCGCTCGACGAACTGGTGCGCGGGGCACAGGATATGCTCAAAGCCTACCCCGAAGCGCCCGTGCTGATGATCACGTTGATCCCGATTGCCCTGTTCTGGCTGGCGCGGACGGCCTTGCAGCACCGGGAAGAAAGAACGCTAAGGCAGGAGTAAGCACATGGGTTCCCGCCGCAATTCAACAATCTTGATCGCAGCGGTGGCCGTTGTTCTCGTGCTGGCGGCGCTGGCGCATCAACCGGTCACGCAGCGCGAAACGCCCGATCAGAACGTCATTCTCGACTCGAACTATCAACTCACGGGCACGCACGACGATGATCTGGTGGTCGTCGGCACGAATATCAACCTGAACCGGAGCAGCAGCGTCAGCGGAAAAGCCTCGCTCGTCGGCGATAATCTCACCGTCGCCGGGCACATCGGCGGCGATTTGACGCTGCTCGGCAAAAATCTCAACCTCGAACCGACGGCGACGATTGACGGCGATGTGCGCCTGATGGGATCGAATGTCACCGTCGCGGGCACGATTTCGGGCAATCTGGTCGTCAACGGCGGTCTGGTGACGATTGCGCCCGACACGCAGATTCACGGCGACATCAACGTCGCCTGCAATACCGCTGTCCACGATTTGCGCCAGAGCGCCGCATCCATCGAATGCAGCCGGGGCGTCGATGATTCGCTCTTTGCCCCGGTGATCGCGCTGCGCAACTCCGAGGCGATCCATATCGTCCTGATCATCTTCGCGGTCTTTGGCACGATCATCCTGACCGGGATATCGGTGCTGCTGGTGACGTTCTTCCCACGCCAGATCAGCCACATTGAGGAAGCGATCCACGCGCGCCCGCGCCGCTTTGTCGGCGTCGGCATCGCCAGCTATGCCCTCATGATCGGCTCGTTCGCCGCGTTGGTCGTCATGCTGGCGATCTTCCCGCCGATTGGCCTGCTGCTCGTGCCGATCTTCCTGATCCTGGCGCTGGTGCTGGGCATCGTCAGCCTGACCGGGCTGGTCACGCTAACGCTCATGCTCGGCAACTGGCTGCTGCACCGCGCCTCGAAAACGCCGACTCCTCCGCTGATCGCCGCTGTCGTCGGCAGCCTGATCGTCTCGCTGCTGCTCGGTGGGATCGCCCTGCTGCCATCGGGACTAGCCGCGAGTTTCATTCTGCTCGGCATCCTCAACTCGGTCGGCTTAGGCGCATCGCTGTTCACCCGGATCGGCACGCGCCCGGTCAGCCGGACGTATTTCATTCAGGGATGACCTGATCCTTCCAAGCGCGCATCCGTCTTTGTAGGGGCGTGATACATCGCGTCCCTACAAAAAGCGCGTCGATACGCGCCCATACAGGGTACGTTGCAAGTATGCAGGGCAGGTTTGAAACCTGCCCCTACGGAAGCATATCGGCAAGGGTATAGGGCGTTCCATGCAACGCCTCTACAAAATCAATTTCCCGGCCTTTGACTCATCACTCAGGACTCGTTACTCAGCACTATCCCAATCCTTTCCCACTTTTGTTGGATTGTCCTAAAACGTCTCAGCGCTATAATGAAATCTGTGCGGAATATTTCCTCTTTAGAGAGAAACGGATGCGCGATGCGACGCTCAAAGATGTTCTGGTTCTCCATCCTCGGAATGCTGCTCTGCCTGATGTGCGCTTTGGGCGCAGCGGCGGCGCCGGTCGCACAAAGTACCCCCAGCGCGCCGAGCAGTCCCAGCAACCAGGCGGAGCAGTTCGTCTTTGACGCGCGCGCCGATCTGGAACTGCTGGCCGACAAAGTGCTGACTCCCGGCGTGCGCCCGCCCGAATGGAAGGCGAACAGCGACGTAAAATCGCCGACCGTTGTCTCTGACCTGTGGTTCGACAACGAACTGCTGGCGAACGCCATCTTTGGTCCCAACCAGCGTCCCGACGAATGGATCGGCGCGACCGTCCCGGTCGATACGATTTTGGCGCGCAACGTCCGCCACGATCTCGAAATGTCCGCCGATCAGGTCTACGGCAAGGGGCAGCGTCCGGCGGAATGGCGCGGCGCGGCCAAGATCGTCACCTGCGACCGCACGCTCCAGAACGTGCTGACGCTGCTCGACAAATACTATAACGTCCAGTCCAAAACGCCCGAATCGGCGCTCAACTACTGCCTGACGGTCGAATCCGAAATCGAGGATCAACTGGTCAACATCGTCTACGGCACCGCTGATGCGAACGGCAACGTCGCAGACCCAATCAGCCAGTTGAGCAGCGTGCGCGGGGATCTGGAACGTCTGGCGGACGAACTGCTCGGCCTGAACACCCGCCCCGACAAGTACATCGGCAACCGCGACACGACCTCGCCCAGCTTCATCAGCGACATCCGCCTCGACCTCGAACTGCTGGCCGATACGCGGCTCGGCGTGGGCAAGCGACCCGCAGGCTGGATCGGCGGCACGTCGAACTCGCCTGCCGTCTCTTACCTCAACCTGCGTCACGATCTCGAACTGCTGGCCGATACGACGATGGGCATCGGCAAACGTCCGCACGGCTGGCAAGGCACCGACCCGGTTCAGCGCTGCGATCCGCTCGTGCAGAACCTGTCGTTCCTCGACTCGCAGGCGTTCAAGGATTACAACATCAGCAATCTTGACCAGACCGCGCTCGATTACTGCGCGCAGATCGCGTCTGCCGCCAATACCATCGTCGAAAATCCGCCCAAGCTCGACGTGGTGGCGGAAGAGAACATGAAGCTGGCGTCGTCCAATTACGCTTTCGCCTATCTCGACGTTGGCGCGACCCAGTACATGGGCATCATGCCCGGCGGCGTGAGTTTCCGCGCGCTCTACCGCAACTTCGGCGATTCGAGCATGATGTTCGTCCAGGGTGACGATTTCGCGGTCTACGTCGATATGCACTTTACCACCGTCTCGGAGACGGTCTTCCGCTCGCTGCCGACGCTGGAGGGCGTTGATCCGCTCTCGTTCTGCGATGCCAAATGGTGTAACGGGCCGGGGCCAACGCCCACGCCCACCGGATCGGGGCCGCTGCTCTCGGTGCTGGTCGGATCGGCTCCGGTGGCGACGCCGAACATCGGCGCGCTGCAATCGAGCAAGCAGCTCGTCTCGTGGAATCAGGTGCGCGTGACCTACGTCTTCGACGATTTGCAGGCGAAGCAGGCGCAGGTCGCGCTGGAAATCTGCCCGAACGGAGCGACCAACGGTCAGGGCTGCGAACCCGTGACCTCGGTCTTCGACAAGAACACCAACGCCTCGAAGCCGGTCGCCTCGGTCTTCAACGGCATGAACGTGTTCGTCTTCCGCTACGGCTACTCGACCAACCTGATCATCGAGAGCGACCATTATTACTCGCAGGACGTATGGATCAGCGATCCAACGCTGCGCTAGCGTTCGCCGCCCGTAAGGGATGAGTTAAGCTGCTCAAGGGGCGTACCGTCTACGGATACGCCCCTTTTGTTTGCACAAATTTTATGGGTTGAGTACCAAAGGATAAGGTTAATGGCTGTTATGAGCCAGCCGGATAGTAGGCGCGTCTTTCGCATCAAGTCGCCGTTTCAGCAGATGCGCGTCGCCGGGATCGCGTGTGTGGCGGCGCTGGTGATCGTGTTCCTGACGCTGCCGCCCGCCGATTCGTGGATCATTCTGATTCTGGGCGCGGTGCTGCTGCTGGCGCTCGGCATCGGCTACTGGTTCCTGACGCGCACGCGGCTGGAAATTTCGCCGCAGGAGATTGTCTACTATGGCATTGGCTACGCGGTTCGCTCGCGCTGGAGTAATATCAAGGGCTACGGTAAGCGTGTCTTTGGCGCGCAAACTTATGAAGCGCTGCTCCTGACCGAACCGGGCATCGAAGTGAGCGGCTGGATGAAACTCGGCTACGCCTTGATGCCCGTCGCGGAGATCGCGTCGGCGGCGCAGGGGCGCATCTTCATCCCGGAAGGTCTCGGCGAATACCAGGATGCGATCCCGGTCGGCATATTCGACGGCGACTGGCGCAGCAGCGAACTTGGCGCGCTGATCAAGCAGTACGCGCCAGAGGCATTCGATCATTTAATCACGTAGGGAAAGGGAGTTTCATGAAACCGTTAGACACCTCCGCCGACGCGCCCTGGAAACAGCGTTATCGCGCGCCGTCGGTGATCGGCTCGCACATCGCCAGCCAGAATCCGCAGCGCGGCGCGGTCACGACCAATCTGTCCGGCATGTATCAGGTCTACGCCTGGGATGTCGCTTCCGGCGCGCTGACCCAAATCACGCAGCAGCCGACCGGCATCTACCGGGGCTATATCTCGGCGGATGGGCAGTTTATTACCTACCTCAAGGATGATCACGGCAATGAGATCGGCCATTACGTCCGCGCCCCGTTCGCGGGCGGCGAGGCCGTCGATATTACGCCCGACGCCGCGCCTTACGCCTCGTTCAGCTTCGATGAAAGTCACGATGGCAGTGTACAGGCATTAATCGCCTC
>DASZXN010000246.1:0-17803 GCA_035545875.1 Phototrophicaceae bacterium | reverse complement strand
GGCGGGCGTGAGAACTCGGCCAGCGCATCATAATCAAGCTCGATGCCGAGGCCGGGCGTTTTGGGGATCGTCAGCATCCCCTCGCTGTCGAGCTTGAACGGGGTTTTGACGATTTGCTCGATGAAATCAGACGGCGTGATGTACTCGATCCAGCGGGCGACCGGGAGCGCCGCCGCCAGATGCAGATCGGCAGCGAGGCCGACGGCTGTGTTCCAGCCATGTGGGACGAGCAGAACGTTGTGATCGTAAGCCATCCAGCCAATGCGCCGCGCTTCGGACAGCCCACCGACTTTGGTGCAGTCCGGCTGAATGATGTCAACCGCGCCGCGCTCGATCCAGGGGGCGAAGCTCTGACGGCGCGTCAGCACCTCGCCTGCCGAAATCTTGACGGGCGCGTGCTCGCGCAGCCTGATGTAGCCCTCGATGTCGTCGGGCGGGAGGGCTTCCTCGAACCAGGTAACATCGTAATCGACCAGCATGTGCGCGGTTTCGAGCGCCCATTTGTAGCCGTGCGGCCAGTAGGCTTCGCTGCCGCCCGCATCGACCATCAACTCGACGCCCGCGCCGACGGTTTCGCGGGCGGTGCGCACGAGCGTCTCATCGAGTTCGCGGCTGACGCGACCAAACGGCCCCCAGCCCAGCTTGATCGCTTTGAAGCCGCGCGCGGTCACGTCTTGCAGCTTGGCGCGCAGCCGATCCGGGTCTTCAAACAGGATCGAGCCGTAGGGCTTGATTTTGTCACGATGATAGCCGCCCAACAGCCGCGCGACGGGCTGTCCGGTGATTTTGCCGAACAAATCCCAGAGCGCTTGATCGATGCCGCTGATGGCGTGGGTGATCGCGCCGCCGCGTCCCTGCCAGAAGGTGTTCTGATGGAGCGTTTCGGCGATGCGCTCCGGCTCGATGACGGTTTCGCCGACGATCCAGCGGCGCAGGATGCGCAGCGACCCTTCGACCAGCGTTGAACTGGTGTAGGCGCTGCCGTAGCCGCGCAAGCCATCGTCGGTGACAATCTCGATCAGGGTATGCAGGCTTTCATCACGGGCGATGTCGTCTTCCCAGCCCGCATCGTGCAGCCGCCCATAGAGCGGAATGGCGTTGACTTCGATGATCTTCATAGCGCGCTCAGGCGTACTGGTACTCGACGACCTCGACAGGTGTGCCGGTGGCGACCGATCCGGCGCTCCGCTGGATCGCGTTCTGCCCGAACAACGGCCCACCGCCGTTGCCGGGGCGGTAGGTCGCCAGTGTGCGCAGCGGTTCCTTACCGCGCTTGGCCGTCTGCTGATCGGTGGTGGTGATGGCGCAGCGCGCGCAGGGCTTGACAACATCGAAAATCACGTCGCCGATGCGAATGGCTTTCCAGGTGTCTTCGGCATACGGCTCGTCCGCGCCGCGCACGACGATGTTGGGGCGAAAGCGGTTCATCGGCAGGGGCGTTTCGAGGCGCGTGTTCAAATCGGCCAGCGATTCCTCCGAGGCAATCAGGAAAGGATAGCCGTCAGCAAAGCCGACCTGATCACTTGCGCGCGGCGCGTATTTCTGGCTGACCTGACGCAGGTAGTCATCGGCGAAGCGAACAAGGCGGACGTTCTGCTTGAGGTAGTCGCTGAACCACTGCGCCACCGCGTCGCCCTGATCGACTGCGCCGACGCCGCTGTCTTTCCAGATGGTGACGGCGACACGCTCGCCCGGTTGATCAACGGGAAGCTCAAAGGCGGGCATGTCGGGCGCGCTCAGGCGCAGACAATGATCGTCCACGTCCGGCTTGATCAAGGCCATGCGCGCCAGTTCGCGCTGGGTCAGGAATGACCAATCCTCATCGACCACCAGCCAGCGGCGATCATTGACGAAGCCGCGCGCGTCGATCTGCGAACGGGCAAGCGACGTTCCGGCGCACGATTTAATCGGATAGATATTGACCTGCGAAACGATCATGTTTTCCCCTCAAGTCATCCGCGCGTGCATTTTAACGATTCTTCCTCATCCCGGCGACTCCTCGGTCTGCGCCTGCGTCTGTTCGCGGTAGAACTTGTACCACTGCTCACGGAAATCGCCGTGCGCCATGACGACATCCGGCCCGCTGGCCGGGAGCGCCGCGACTTCGACCGGAGGCAGGTCTTCCAGCGCCTTGCGCACAAAATAGATCATTTCGTTGACCTGAAGGGCGGCGTCGTAGCGGCGCGCGATCAGCGAGAGGATGAACAACAGCGCTACGATCCCGCTGATAATCAGGCGCGGCCAGGGCATGTAGACGACAATCGAAGTGAAGAAGATCGGAATCAGCAGGCCGCTGATCAGGTAGAACACGTTGATGCGCGAATGCAGACGGATGAACGTCACCTGCTCGTCCGGGCTGGAAAACTCGCCGAGGACGGTCGCGGCGCGGCGGGTGCGGGCGCGGCGATTCCCCCAGAGTGGGCGGTTATCGCTGGTCAGCCTGAAGCCGTCGTCCTGCGGCTGGACGTAATAGCGCCGCCCGCCCGCGAACAGATCGCGCAGGTGCAGACGCTCGGTGCTCGGCTTGGCCGCCGCCGCCAGCGTTTGCAGACACTTGCTTTGCGATGCGCCCACGACCAGCGCGACCGGCGGATGCAACTGCCAGATCGCCTGCCACCACAGCCGGGTACGCGGAACAGACTGCGCCATCGATCCGAAATTCGCCCCCTGCGAATCCACTACTTCTTATTGTCAGCCGAGCTGTGCAGAGCGTCAAGCCGGGTGCTGCTTATCTGGGGCGGCGTGAACGCTTCCCGGCAATCAGCAGCACAAGCGCGAGTATGGTCAGCGCCAGCGCCAGCGGCCACAGCCATGCCCGATCCGCTGGCAGCGCGGGCAGATCGGACGGCGTATCGAGCGGATCGAAGCGCACAACGGTGATCTGGCCGGAAATGTCGGGCAGCATCCGTTCGTCGATCTTGTCACGGTCGCTCATACGCGCGATCAACGGGTCGTAAAGATACGGCGCGCGGCGGCGAAACAGATGCAGAACGGCCAGCGTTTCGCCGGAGTTGGTCACGACCTCGGCGCGGGCGGCGAATTGGTGCTTGCCCTGCTGGACGAGCACTTCCGGGTTGGCTTGCAGATTGCGGAACCACTGCGGGCGCTCACCCCACGCCGAGACGATATAGAGCTTGCTGCCGTGCTGTCGATACTCAATCGGCGTGTAGCGTGGTTGGCCGCTCTTGCGCCCGCGCGTGCCGAGGATCATCAACTGGCCGAGGTTAAGTACGTCGCCGAGGCCGAGGCGATAAAGTTCGAGCGGCAGGCGCAGCAGCCAGCGCCCCATTCCCTGTGGGTATGGAATCTGACGCTCGTCGCTGCGCTTCATCTGCTTCACTTCAGGAGTTAAAACGGTGTTTTTCTCAGTCATCCGGTTCTCAAATCAATACACGCACCATCTTACTCCAATTACGCTGATGCGCCTGCGCTGGTTGCTAGCAGACCTTTTTGTAGGGACAGAGATACGCAACCTTCAGTGAGCGGACAGCTCCTGTTCAGGCTTTGGCGGGCGTGATTTCGAGCCGCCCGGTCGTGAGCGACTGGACGTAAATGTCCAAATCACGCGAAATAGAGGTGTCAGCCGTCGAAAGCTCGATCTCGCGGAGTTCAACACCCGTGTTGCGGACAATCACCAGCGGGGTGGCCTCGTCGCGCTCGCCCATGACCAGTTCGGCGGCGGCGCAAATCGTGTCGGCGATGCCGCGCTGGGTGACGATCATCGGGTTGCCAAACAGATCGGTTTTACCGCGCTCATCCTGAATCGGGCGGAAACCCGCCGTCGCTAAAGCGATGCCGGACGTGCCCAAACGACCGGGCATCAGCCAGCTATCGGTCAGAATCAGGCCGATGTTGACGCCGAACTCGGCACGCAGGGCATCACGCAGCCGGTTCGCCGCCTGATAGGGATGCTCAGGAAAGAGGACGACCAAGCCATTGGGGATGTTGGAGCGATCCAGTCCGGCGTTGGGCGAGAGAATGCCATCCTTGAAGGTCAGCAAAAAGCCGGGGATGCCGCCGAAGATGTGATCGGCTTCCTGCATGACCAACTGGACGATGCGCGGGTTCATGCTGTAGCGCTCGGCGAGGTGTTGAGCTTCGGCGCTGACCACCACGTCGTCAAGCCGAACGATGCGACCTTCGCTGATAGCGGTGTACTTGCTCGATACCGCCAGCACGTCGCCGTCTTCGAGCGTTTCGCCATCGGCGCGAATCGCCGCGCTGATGGTCGTCACCAGATCAAATGCCGCCTGCTTGACGGGCGCAGGCACCGGAATCACCAGCAATGGTTTTCGCTTCACAGCCCAAACTCGCTCTCATCAATTCAATTCGAAGCCTGATCGTATCACAGACTGGAACACCAAATCAGCCCAAAGGCGCGCAAAATCGAGCGCTGAGTGCCGGGAAATGTGGCGTTCAGGCCGGTAAACGAATCAAAAAAGGCACGACATGGCGTGCCCCACAGAGAAAATATCTGCTGCTGATTTAGTCGAGCATCATGTCCTGCTCACTCTCAATCCGGGCGCGATATTCCTCAAGCTCACGCTCGATATTGGCGCGTGCGAGCGTGACCGTATCGTCTTTCTCGGCCAGCAGCGCGCGCGGAACCGGCATGTGCCGCTCTTTGAGGAAATCGACCAGCGCGCCGCTGAAGCCATGTGCCCCGATGTGTTCGCCATAGGCTTCGCGCACGTCACGCAGATGATCGATCATCCACAGATAGAGGTCGCCCTCGGTGCGTTTGGGCATGTACTTGAGCATATCGAACTTGCGGATCAGCGTGACTGCCGGACGATAGACATTGTCGTACCAGTCGGCGGCGGCGTCCTCAATCGTGACTGGATGTCCTTCGCTCGATTCCATGACCGAGCGATGCAAATTGACGTGACCGAGCAGATCATCGTAGCGCGAGATCTCACTCAACATCATCGATTGATGATGCGGGCGGGTATAGGGCAGGCGTGTGATGTCGAGGAACTGGGCGTAAGCCGTCACGTTGGCGAGTTCTTCTTCCGACATGCCCGGTTTCAAGGCGATGGACGTGGGCAGTTCAGTCACGTGCGCCTGAATGGTCTTTGATCCCAACTGACGCGCGACCGAGACACGATGATTACCGTCGCGCACGAAATAGACATCGCCGACCTTGTAGAGTTCAATCGGCGGCAGTCCGGTCATGCCGCTGGCCTGCGCATAGACGCGGCTCCAGCGCTCCTGCATCTTGTTCTGCTTGGGCAGAAATTTGCTGGTAAATTCGCGGTAGCGTCCGACGCTCCCGGCAATCTGATCGAGCGGGACTTCCTGTAAGCCCCGATAGTTTTCCTCACGCAAGCGCAGGCGCATCCGAATGTCGTCGAAGCTCAGGAGTTCGGCGGGCTTCCCGCGTACCAATGCCAATGCCTCATCCCAGAAGGCACGAACGCGCGCGCTTTGAAACGCGCTGACGCCTTCCAGATAATTCGTAGTATTGGTTTCTTCCGGCATGTAGTTCATGTACCTCTGCATAAGCTGCCGTTCAAGTCGGTACTGTACAGGAAGTCAAAATCCCATACAATACGCGATCTACACGATCATTTTACACAACAATTCGTGCAAATCGTCAGCTTGGTGTTAATGTTGTGCTAAGGTTTATCGGGCGGTTTCCCTCCGATTGATTAATGGCTGACGCTTTTTCGGCAAAAACTCATAAAGGTCAGCCGTATGACGACAAGGATGATTGTCACCAATGACGATGGCGTGACTGCACCGGGCATTTTCGCGCTGGCGACGGCGCTGCGCCAAATCGCCGAGGTCGTGGTCATCGGCCCAGCGCTCAACCAGAGTGCCAGCGGCCACAAAAAGACACTGTTTCAGGACATCCCGGTGAGCAAAGTCAAGCTGGCCGACGACAGCGAAGCCTTCTCGGTCGGCGGATCGCCCGCCGACTGTATCGCGCTGGCGGCGCTCGGCATGAGCGACTGGCCGCCCAATCTGGTCGTTTCCGGCATCAATCGCGGGCCGAACATGGGGCAGGACATCACCTACAGCGGCACGGTCACGGCAGCGCTCGAAGCGGCGATCCAGGGCGTTCCGGCGCTGGCCGTCTCGCTCGAAAACAGCACCGCCAGCACCGTCGAAGATTACGCCGACGCCGCGCGCATCGCGGTTGCCGTCGCCAGCCGCCTGATCGAGAAGGGGCTGCCACCGCTGACGATCCTCAACCTGAACGTGCCGTTTGTCGATCACGTGAAGGGGATTCGCCTGACTCGGCAGGGCGTGCGTATCTACCGTGATGAACTCGAAGTCACGGGCAGCATCTATCGCATCGTTGGCCCCGCGCCGAGCGGTCAGTATCAGGAAGAAGGCACGGATTTGTGGGCGGTGCATAATGGCTACGCCAGCCTGACGCCGATCCACCTTGACCTGACGGCGCATCGCTTCTTCGCTGACCTTGCTGCCTGGGACATCACGGTCTGATGCTGACGATCCTCTACTCGCCGCACATGACCAGCGTCGATAACGAGGCCAAACGCGCGTCGGGTCACGCTGACGTGCCGCTCTCGGATGCAGGGCGCAGGCAGGCGGTGGAACTCGGTCAGCAGTACGCCGATTATGCGCTGGCGGCGATCTTTTGCTCGGATTTGCAGCGAGCGCGAATGACGGCTGAAATCGCCTTCGCGGAGCGCGGCCTGCCGATCATCGCGGACGCTCGCCTGCGCGAGTATGACTACGGCGATCTGACGCAGCATCCGGTCGCAGAGGTCGAGGCGCAGTTTCCGCAGCGGATTGACGAGCCGTTCCCGAACGGCGAAAGCCTGCGCAGGGTCGTCGAGCGCGTCGGAGCGTTTCTGCGCGAGATTCTGCCCGAATATGATGGCAAAACCGTCGCGCTGATCGATCACCGGGCGACCCGCTATGCGCTTGAATACTGGTGCGGCGATCAATCGCTGGCGCAAATCGCGGCGGCGCAGTGGGAATGGCGTGAGGTTCCGATCTGGCGCTACGAGGTCGATGCGGCAATGCTCGAACGGAGGGCACTAAACCGATCATGAGCCTGTTGCCGCAAGACAACGCCGCGTTGGACGCCATCAGTCAAATCGTTGGCAAGCTGCTCCCGCAGTTAAGTCATATTCAGGGAGCTAAAGCAGGCTTCTGTGTCGAAGGCGACCGTCTGATCGCCTTATCGCTGCGCGGCTGTGAGCTAACATCGCTTCCCGATGCGCTCTGGCACTTGACCGACCTGCAAACGCTGATCCTCGGTGAAAATCCGCTGGCTGTACTCTCAGATCGCATTGGGGAACTTACGCGGCTAAAGCAGCTTTATATCTACAACACCGAACTCACCGCTCTGCCGGACAGCCTCGGTCAATTGAGCGCTTTACGCATCCTCGATCTTGGTCACAATAAGCTGACGAGCATCCCTGAAACGCTCGGCAATCTGCGCGAGCTTGCCGTCCTCTATCTGCACGACAATAAATTCAATGCGCTGCCGGAGGCGCTGTTCGCGCATCTGGACAAGCTCACGTATCTCAACGTGGGCGAAAACTGGCTTTCAGCACTGCCGGAAAGCATCGGCCAATCGATCAATCTGCGCGAACTGCGTGCGGATCAGGCGAATTTGTCCAGACTGCCGGAATCATTGGGGAATTTAGCCCAACTGCGTGAACTGCATCTGCGCTCCAACTGGCTCGATCAACTGCCAGAGTTGCTGGGCAAGCTGGTTGATCTACGGCGGCTCTATTTGCAGAAAAGCTGGGTCACAGCATTACCGGAGTCGATTGGCAATCTGAACCAACTGACTGAACTTGATTTGCGCGATAATCGGCTCATGGCGCTGCCGGCATCGATTGGGGAACTGAGCCGCCTCGTTTACCTCGATCTACGGGCGAATCCGCTGACGACGCTGCCAGAGAGCATCGCCAATCTGCCAAAGCTGGAAAAGCTCGATCTGCGCTGGACGCAAATCGCCGCGATTCCGGCATGGTTCGAGCGACTGGACGCACGGGGATGCTTGATTTACCTGTAGTGGAATTATGCTCAGGGCGGGTCTTAGACCCGCCCCTACAGAGCGTGCTCAGGGGAGACTCTAGCGCGCGGTCAGCTTCCAAAGCCGTTCGACCAACCAGCGCGTGCGCATGGCGAAGTACATGATCACGACGGTGATGGCAAAAACGATGACGACGACTGCCCACTGCTGTGGCGTCGGCGGCACGAACTCCAACCACTTCGGCAGAAGATACGGGCCGATCAGCGTGAACGCGCCGAGCGCGAGGCCGAGCAGGAAAATCGGCAGATTTTTCGTGATGGTGCGTGGCTCAAAGACCTGAATGCCCTGAATGTTCCACAGGCAGAGCGTCCCGAACAGAGCGATAAACATCGCGTTGGCGCTGCGCGCCTGCACCAGATTGCCGCTGCTGGTCAGGTAGGCGAAGGCGTAGACGGCGGACATGGCGGTCGCGCCGACAAAGCCCGCCGTGACCGCGAAATCGAGCACGTCGCGGCGGAAGCGCTCCATGTATTCCGGCTTGAGCAGGCGGAAGGCGATCAGCGTGGCGGGCACGTTGATCACGCCGAAGGTCACCCAGCTAATGTGGATCGGGTTCAGTGGGAAGGGCAGCAGCATCAGGCCGGAGAACAGGAAGAACAACAAACTGTAAAAGTTCTTAACCAGAAAGATTTTGGCCGTGCCGAAAATCGACTGCGTAACCGTGCGGCCTTCCTTGAAAGCCAGTGGGAGGGTCGTCAGGGCATTGTTGAGCAGCACGATGTCCGCGATGTCTTTGGCGATCTGCGCGCCGTCGTTCATGGCGACGGCCAGATGTGCCTCTTTGAGCGCGGGCACGTCGTTCACGCCGTCGCCGACCATCGCCACGTACTGCCCCTGCCGCTTGAGCGCCGCGATCAGCTTGCGCTTGGTATCCGGCTCAATGCGGGCGAAAACGTTGGCCGAGGTCACTGCGCCTTCCAGTTGAGCATCAGTCATCGTCTCCAGTTGATCGCCCGTATACGAGCCAATAATCTGCATCCCGGCCTGCTGCGCGATCTCGCTCACTGTTTCGACGTTATCGCCGGAGATCACCTTGAGGGCGACACCCTGCTCGGTGAAGGATGAGAGCGTTTCCTGAATGTCGTCGCGCACCTGATCGCTCATGATGATCAGCGCGAGCGAGTCGCGGGAAGGATCGAGCTTGCCGTCCTGCATGGCATCGTTCGAGCGTGCGAGCGCGAGCACGCGCAAGCCTTGTGAGGCTAATTCTCCGGCGTGCGCGATGGCCTCGTGATCTTCGGGGCAGAGGACACGCTCTGGCGCGCCCATGATCAGCGTCTCCTGCGGCAGGACAATCGCGCCCCATTTGCGCGCCGAAGTGAACGGCACTTCGCGCGTTTTGGTAATGGTCGGGAGCGCGGGCTGCTCACCATTGCCGTTATTGAGATAGGTCGAGACGGCGGCGGCGGTTCGATTGAGGTGCGAGAGGTTGCCCGTGTATAGTTTCAGCCGATCCACCACGTCGGCTTCAGTCGCGTTGGCGAGCGGCACGATTTGAGTCACGCTGAGTTTGTTGCGCGTAAGCGTGCCCGTTTTGTCGAAACAGAGCGTCGTCACATTTGCCATCGATTCGACGGCATTGACGCGCTGCACCAGCGTTTGTTTGCGGCTGATGCTGATCGCACCGATGGTCAGGCCGAGGATGGCGGTCAAGACCAACCCCTGCGGGACGATGCTGGCGACAAAGACGACCGCATCGCGGAAGGTCGCCAGCGTAATCACCTCGTGGCGCTGCACATAGCCCGCGATGAAGATCATCGGCGTGCAGACAATCATGATGATGATCGACAACTCGACGATCAGGTTGATGCGCTCCTGCGTCGGCGTCAGCACACGCTTGTACTGCTTGGCGACATCCGAGAGCTTGTTGACGGCGCTCTCCTTGCCGACCGTCGTTGTAACCATCACGCCGCTGCCGGCGATACAGAACGATCCCGACATCACGGGATCGCCCTCCTTCTTAAAGACGGCATCCGATTCGCCAGTGAGCTGCGATTCGTCGATTTCGAGCGCGTCACTGCTGAGGATTTTGCCGTCCACGACAATCTTGTTGCCCGGCTCAATCGGGATCACGTCGTCCTTGACGATAGCAGTCATCGGAATAGTTGTCAGCGCGCCGTCACGCAGGACTTTCACGTCGCTGAGGGAGAGCGCCGCCAGCGCGTCGAGCTTGCGCTTGGCAAAAATCTCCTGAATCATGCCGAGGAAGGCGTTGCTGACGACGCTGAACCCGGCAAAAATCACGGTCGAATAGTCGCGGAACCAGAGGACGGTCAAAAGCAATGCGCCAATGACGATATTGAACAAATTGAAGACGTTATCGCGGACGATTTCCCAGTAGGTGCGACCAACGCGCGACTGATAGGCGTTGGTTTCGCCGCGCGCGACCCGCTCGGCGACCTGGGCAGACGTGAGTCCGCTGGGATTGGGTGAGGTTAAAGACAAGCGAATCCCCTTCGAGGCTGATCTGTCGCTTTATTGTACCCAGAAATGCCAAAACAGATATTAATTATTACAAAGAATCTGTAGGTTAAGGCCATGCCCATTGCTCGGTTGCAGCGCCTTCCGGTGAACGGCACAATAGATTTGACTCGGATGATGTCGCTTATGGATAAACTCATGCAGATTTCACGCAAGGAAATTACCGCTGGAAAGCTCGCGGCGCGCACCCTGAAAAAGGCCGCCCGTGAATTTCAGGACGCCGGATACGTCGTACTGGAGCAGGTCGTCAGTCCCACGCAGATCGAAGCGGTGCGGGTCGCATATGAAGTGCATTTTGAAAAGCATATCCAGAAGCCGGAAGTCAGGCAGCGGATCGACGCGGGGTCGCCGTACGTCGGGATGCACGTGCCGTTCGAACCGCCCTTCAACGATCCGCTGATCTGCGCCAACCCGCTGGCCGTTCAGGTGATGCAGGAGGTCATGGGCGATTTCGTGTGCCAGTTCTATCATTCCAACACGACGCTGCCGGGCAGCAAGGACTTTCAAAGCATCCACATCGATATGGAGAATCTACTGTTCGACGGGTTCCCGGTGGCGCTGCCGCCCTGGTTGATCGTCGTCAACTTCCCGCTAATCGACTTTACGCTCGAAAATGGCGCGACCGAGGTTTGGCCGGGGACGCACCTCAATACCGACTACAGCGCATTAGCGGAACGCATCCCGACAATGCCGTCTGTTCGCACGGTCGTCAACGTCGGTGATTTGGTGATTCGGGATATGCGCATGTGGCATCGCGGCGCGCCGAACACGCTCGACCGGATTCGCACGATGTTGGCGATTGTCTACAACCGCCCCTGGTTCAAAATGTCGCCGCCGTTCGTGCCGATGAAGCGCGCGACCTGGGAAGGACTGCCGGAGTATGTGCAGCACATCTATCGCGGCAACCCGATTCTCGATTAAGCAGGTGCGAGACTGCTCTCAGCCTTGACGCTCGTTTTCACGCTTTGGTATAATACTCCGCGTGACGAATTGGCTCCCTAGCTCAATTGGCAGAGCAGTTGACTCTTAATCAATTGGTTCTGGGTTCGAGTCCCAGGGGAGTCACCTGATGAGAGGTAAAGTGAACCAGCGGGCTGTCTGCTGGTTCACTTTGTTTTTGGGGCAGATTTCTTTTCCGGTTTCTCGACATGAACCGAAAGATCGAAGGATAATTATTGGCGAGTTCCTGTAAATAGCGGAACTGTGACTTTAGTGCTGGCCTTAAGACTTTACCGCTTTTGTCGTGCAAACGATGTCCACGAAACGGTATTCTCCTCGTGCTACTCCTCCAAATGAAGATGGAGATGTTACGGAGTTTCTTCATAGTAAGCGGATCGCTCTGTTTCGAGTACCCGCAAATGATTGACCGGAAATGGATAAAGCGCGGCATAAGTCAAAAGTCCACGCCAGGGGTTTGAATTGACGTAAAGATTATCGAGCGAATCACGCGCGATAAATTCCTCGACATCGAATCCAATCGTTGTTCCCGTATCGCCAACCCATGCGCCATAGACCTGCAATGCTCGTGCAATGATCTTCGCGCCGGGACTCAGCGGCAGCGCGTTTATATCCAGAGCGGGATCCAACTGCACATGAGATCCCATTGGAATGGCATAGCGATCACTCGACCAGCCATCGCTGCTGCGCGCAGGCCAGATCGCCGTCTCGGATACGGCTTCGGCAGGCAGATTCAGCGCCAGTGCATGATCAATGTGCCCCTGCGCTATTTCTTCCGGAAAAATCAGCCCGGCATAGTAATTCCACGACGAGGCTCGTCCACCCCATTGGCCGCCATCATGATTTTGCAGACCGTCACCATTTGACGAGAGATCAGCCCAGCCATAGGCTCCATGCGGGACAGTCCAATCGGTGTGAAGTCCGTCCGGTTGAGTGAGCCGCCAGAAGCTCCACGCGCGTGGGGGATTTGCGGAGCAATCGATCACAACGATTTTCTGATCCGAGTCGGGCGACGGCAGCGCGTTATCGGGGATGGGAACATCGTCCGTACAGGCGGTTTCATGATCGGTGCTGCAAACACGCGCGCGCGGAGAAGTCGCATTTGCCTGATAAATGGGTATTGACCAGGGCCAGGCTAACCCGTCGAGTTCAACCTCTACATTTTCGGGGTCGGAAAACCGCGCTAATAAATAGTCGATCATCTGAGACGAGTCAGGATTTATACGGACATCTGCTGCAATCGGCTTATTCCAGATGCTGTTCGCATTGAACGCAACCGGAAACTCATTCGTCGTCGCAGCACAGGACGGAGAAACGGAGGATGCGCGAGCATTGAGAGGGTCGCCGATCCAGCAGCCCATTAGCGCGATCAACAGGAGCAAAGCAAAGAGTCTGAAGCTTACAAACAGATGCCGCATCATAATCTGCCATGATACCATTCGCTAAATGACGAACCGTTTTCAGGTGAACGTGAGACCGTGCGCTCCCAGCGCTACAGTACCGATACAGCCGACCTCCTGCTCCGCGCGCTTCCGCCACCAACATGCTACGTCGCGTGGAAGGGCGTGCCAGTAATTTCCAAGCGACTGAACACTCTCCAGGAAGTGGGTATAGATTTCCAGCCGATTCGCTGCCTTCAAATAATCCGGGTGTGAGTTCAGTAAAGCCATACCATAGTACTGCCGGAGGAACTCAACTTTTTTGAGCCACAGGTCGGGCGATGTCTGCTTCATAATGTTCATCAGCGTATTGTCCTGTACTAATGTGTAGGGAAGCTCGACGAAGTGACCGAGAAAATACGGCCAGATTGCCATCGTTCCCCCCGGCATTGGCTCCCAGGGATCGGTATCGAAAAACGAGAGATCGTACTTGACGTGAAGCGCTTGCATCCACTCTGGTTGGCGGTGCATGAAGGGCGCGCGGAAGCCAACTGCGTCCCAGTCGTCCAGGTAGCGGTTGATGCACTCGGCCTGCTGCATGAAATGGGCGCGGGAACTAAACAAGCCGCTTTCATGAGTTAGGCCGTGAACTCCGATCTCGAATCCGCGCTGCCTCAAGTCTTCAATCAGGCCGCTGTCGGTAACATAGCGTTCAGGGACGAAGTTGAACGAGGAACGGTAACCCATACGTTCCTCCAGATCAGCGATGACTGGCACGAACTTTTGGCCGTCCGCGCTTTCCACGTCATGAGTAAGCACAAACGCAAACTGCTGCCCCTGCGGCCAGAAGTGTGTAAACGCGAGCTTGTCCTGACACGTCAGCAGTAAGAGCTGGCGCGCGATTTCCCATTGAAAGCGTGCATAGCGATCCTCAATCGGCCAGCCCAGCGAAAAATTTTTGCGCCGGAGGTCGCCCAGGAATCGACGCAGCGTGCAACTCACGTGGCGCGGTATCAGCGGCTTGATTCGATAATAGACGCGAACCATACGACTGAATTGATAACGATTCGGGCCAAGCAGCGCTTCGCCTAGAACTGCTTCAAGCAGCGAATCAACATCTGGCAAATACGTGGGGAAGCCGAGAACTTCGACTGCGTTCGAGAACGCGGTGTGCCAGCACTCATCCGAAATTACTGACTGCCAGCGCCAAAAGCGAGCAGGGGTATTGCTGCCCCAAAGATGGGGCGTTGTCTGCGTAGCGTTCATCGGTCGGTTTTCGTTCACCGATTTGGTAAAGGCACATCCTGTAATTTCGGTGCTTTTCACTTCCTGAACGCTTGAATTTGAAATTGCTGCTGGTGAATAAATCAAAGATGACTTCCTCTGGGTGGCCTTTAGACAAAATGCGGATACAGGAGTTCGCCGGCGGCGCGGCAGACCCACGTCGGTGCGCGCGCGATTACTTTCTGCATGATCTCCATTGATTTACCCGTTGTTGACGGTAAATTTTTTCCAGCTACGACGGAATAGGGCAGCGGAATCTCCTGTGCGCCCCACCGACGTTTATACTCCCGCAGACCTTCGTTCACGCACTCGGTTCGCCCCATATCAAAGACCGTGAAGCCGTTCGCGCTGCCCCACTGCATGGCTGTCCAGAAGATGAGTTCATTGGGGCGGAATTGGAGGGCATCCTGTTGGGATGCGGCGTATTTTGCCGTCAACGTTTGACCCCAGTGTAGAAAAACCGCTCCGGCAAGATACTCGGCATCTTTTGAAGCCAGCAGGATAAACCCCAAATCGTGTTGAAGGATGAGGCTGGTGAGAAGGCGGAAATAACGCCAGGGTTGAACCGGCAGTCCATGTCGATGACGGGTTTCAACCTGAAGCCGATAGAAAGCACGCATCTGCTCAAGCGATACGCCGCGCTCGATCTGCACGCCGCGTTTCTCGGCAGTTTGAATATTCTGGCGATGATTGCGATGAAACTGAGCCATCGTCGCTTTGGCATCAGGAAAAAGCTTGAGGCTGTGCATCACAAAATTGGTATAAGTGCAGATCGCGCGATGCTCCGGCAGCGGCGCTCGTATTTCGATTTTCGGCGCTTTCATAGTTTGCGTGAGGTCTACGAGCGCATCGACAAGGTATTCCAGCACGTTCTCATCGTCATAGAGCGGCAGCGAATAATCGGACACGGGTAGGGAAACCCAACGAGCACCCGTCAGGAGACTGCGGACATCGACCAGCGGCAGCCCGCCGCAAATGTCATCGGCATAGTTCTTGACGGCGAGAATAAACGAGCGATAGCCATAGCATTCGCTCAGGAGGTGCAACCAAGCGGGATGCTGAAAGATATTGACATCGGGCTTCGCTGCCAGATATGCTTGCCAGCGCTTATCTGCTGGGTCTAGGAGTTCATAGCGGGCTGCTGTGTTCATCGCGCCTCAATTCAACTTTTCCAGCCATTCTTCGCGCCAGAAGTAATAGCAGGATCGGTCGCATGGCCCGTATAAGGTTGTTCCTTCACAGATGACGCCTTCGAGAAGCACCAGTCCCCGGCAGCGCTTTGGCTGATAGTCTCGTTCGTCGACGAAGCGCCGCACCGACTTGAAAACGCGCTGGGTCGTCCCGCAGTACGGCAGCATCTCCGCCATGAAACCGCAGCCTTTCAATTCGCCCCACGAACTGAGTGTTGCCTCGATTTCCTCTCTTGACCGAACACGAACCCAATCCCCTGGTTTAAATTCGATGACAGTCGGCTGCTGTCGTACCACCTCAACGGACGCTGGCTTCCGGTCAAAAGCGCGAAGCCTGTGAACCGCATTATCAGAGACCTGTTTGAGCGCGCGTTTCGTGGTGGGACTCAATTGGGTTTTGAGGATCAATTTCAGGCGCTGGCCGAGACTTAAGGGCGGAAGCGGCGCTTTCCCCTCCGAGAGATGGGGGACAGAACGAATTTGACACTGATAGGGTTCCATTTTTTCGCCATCCTAATCCTGCTCGGCGCGCTGCGAGCGCTTGGATCATTCAAGTCATGAACGATCTAACAGGCCCCCTTCTGGGACAGCACCGCAATCGGCGTTCGCGCCAGAATCATCAGATCGGTGAGCAGCGACTGGTGATCTGTGTACCAGAGATCGAGCTGCACCATATCGTCAAAGTCGGCAGTAGCGCGTTTGGTGACCTGCCACCAGCCCGTCAAACCGGGCTGGCAGCGCATCCGCATCCAGTGCCAGGGAGCGTACATATCGACTTCGTAGGGCAGGGGAGGGCGCGGGCCAACCAGACTCAAGTCGCCTCGGAGCACGTTCCACAACTGCGGTAGCTCATCAAGGCTGGTACGACGGATGAAACTGCCAACTCTGGTGATGCGAGGATCATGAACCAGTTTGCGTTCGGAGCAATCTCCACCCTGCAATTCCATCATACGTGCCGCATCCTGCTTGATCAGGGCGCGCATGAACTCCTCGTGGAGTGCGCTCGAAGTTCCACAATACATTGATCGGAACTTGTAACAGGTGAATGGGATGACTTCCCATTGCTCTTCACCGTGCGCATTTTTGTGACGCCGCGCGGTCAACCGTATCTGCTGAAATATTGCTGAACCGGGTGTATCTATGATGACGAACAGCACAATGACACCGAACAGGGGTGACAGCAGCAGTAAACATAAGCTCGCAACCACGAAATCAAGTGCTCGCTTGGTCGTAAAATAAAATTCACGGTGCCAACTCGTCGTTTTTGAGGGAAGAACCCTGCTTGTCAGACGATAATCGGTATATTCCTTATGCTCAGACTGTACTTGCATGGTCATTTCTCCGTAACGCTCTCGTATTCACCTGCGGTACAGAGGCGATACCGTGAGCAGGCTCCATGCCTGACACGGTATTGAGTTCCGGTGTCATTCTAGCTGGCGAACCTTGCTGGTCTCCCAACGCTGGTCGATTTCAACCTTGCGGATAGCTAACGATCTTGAGACATCGGATTGTCTGGCAATGGGCTGCATCGGAGTGCTGAGCAGGCAGGGGCGTTGGATCAGCAGTTGTGATTAGTGCGTTCAGACTGGGTAACAACGAGGCAGCCCGACGCAAGCCAGCCCTCAAGATTCAGCAAGCCGTGATTGCACTGCTGAAGAACGCCGAAGATTATGCGCGTCGTGCGGGCGTATCGAGAGGAACGGCGAAGTAATAGCCAACGCCGCGTTCCGTGACTACATACTCAGGATGATCGGAATCGCGCTCGATTTTTGCGCGCAAACGACTGATATTCACCCAAAGATATTGCGTCTCCTGACGGCACACCTCGCCCCAGACTTTCGCCACAAGCTGCTCGTGAGTCAATACGCGACCAGCGTTGATAATCAAATAATAGAGAAGTTTGTATTCAATTGGGGTGAGCTTGACTTCTTGCCCACGCACGATCACTTCGCGCTGGGCAACGTTAATCGTGATCTCGCCAGCCCGCAGAACCGTCTCTCCCTCGAAGTAATTGGGCATGTCGGCGAGATAAGCACGGCGAAGACTCGCCTCGACACGCGCCAGCAGTTCACGCGTATGGAGCGGTTTGACCAAATAGTCGTCTGCGCCGACGCTCAGACCTCGGATCATATCGCGCTCATTCGCGCTGCACGTTACGATGATGATCGGGATGGTGGTGAACTCGCGCAGGCGCGTACAGAGTTCGAAACCTGTGGCGTCTGGCAGGTAAATGTCCAGCGTGATTAAGTCGGGGCGTTCAGCCAGGGTCATCTGGATAGCGCTGTTTCCGTCAGCGGCGCTGATCACAGCATAACCGGCGCGTTCCAGGTTGGATTTGAGCATCCTCTGCATCGCCAAATCGTCGTCAACGACCAATACTTTGGCAGATCGCCGATGCTCTTCTTCAAGTCGTCGACCCTCTGAAGGCAATCCGTTTCGCAGCACCGGCGTTTGCTTCTCCTCGATGGGAAGAGTCATCGCTGGAAATA
>DASZXN010000245.1:0-1684 GCA_035545875.1 Phototrophicaceae bacterium | reverse complement strand
GTCGGCGTGGGCAGCGTGTTGGTCGTCACGCTGATGAGGGGCAGGCTGCCACAATTGCCGCTGGTCACGACGAGCGCCTGCTGCACCCAGCCGACCGATTGATCGCTGCCCGGCTCGTACTGGGCTTTATACCAGCCGTCGTCGCTTCTGCCGAGCGCGAGCAACTGATCGTCGGACGAGAAGGTGCGCACGACCGGATAATCGGTTCCGGCTCCGGCGTAGAGGTTGACGATGCTGCTGGGCTGCGCGACCTGAAGCGTGCAGGCGCTTTGACTTTGCGCCAGATAGAGCGGCTGCACATCCTGCGACGATTCCGGGGTAGGCTGTGTGACCTGCGCTTGCGGTTGCTGGTTGTTGAACGGAATCGCCGTCGGATAGACGCGGGTAGGCAGGCGCAGCGGCGTCGGATAGACGAGCGTCGGCACAACGTAGGTCGGCGCGGCAGAAGGCGGGGCAGTCGGCGCGCCCAACGTGGGCGTTGGTGAAACGGGCGTTGCCGATGGCTCGATGACGATGATCTGCGGCTGGAGTGACGCCTGCGCTGTCGTCGCTTCGAGAGAAGCCGCCTCTCCGAGCGTTGACGTTGGCGCGAGCGACTCAGCGGTCGCGGTGTTGACTGTAGCGGTGGGCGAAGGCAGCAGCGCGACCCCTTGCTGCGGCTGCGGCGCGCGCATGAGCATCAGCGTGAGCAACCCGCCGATCAGCACGACGGTCACGACCGCTGCGAGCAGCGTGATCGACGTACCGCGATAGCTGCGCGTCGGTTGTGGAGTCACCGGAGGGATATAGCCATAACGCCGTACGGACGCTTGTCCATTGGCGACCTGAAGCACGCGCGCCGAGAGCGGCGGCAGGTCGCGCAGTTGGCTGGCGGCGTCAGCGCGGACGACGCTGGCGATCTGCCGCCATTCGTCGAGCGATTTACGGCAGTCGTCGCAGTGAGCGACGTGGCTTTCGAGCCGCGCAGCTTCGGCTTTCGGGAGCGTCCCGGCGATGTAGAAGGGGATCAGTTCTTCCCAGTTATTGTGCATTGGTGTTTTCCCCCATCGATTGCAGTACACGCCGCAGCATCGCTTTGGCGCGATGCAGGCGGCTTTTCACCGTGCCGACCGTCACGCCGAGCACTTCCGCGACTTCGGGGCCGGACAACTGGTGGTAGAAAATCAGCACGAGAATCTCCTGATGAAACGGCGGTAGCTGCTGGATAGCGGCCTGCAAGTTCTGGCGCTGGGTTTGCCGCTCGACTTTTTCGAGCGGCGTCGTGTCGGTGCTGTAGGTCGTTTCATCAAGCATGACCAGATCGGGCACGAGGCGGCGCTGCGCGTTGATAGCGCGATGGCGAGCAATCGTCAGCAGCCACGTGCGCACCTTGCTTTCGCCGCGAAAGCTGCCCGCGTGCTCCCAGGCCGCGAGCATGACATCCTGCAAAACTTCCTCGGCCTGCTGACGATCATGGAGCAGCGAGGTCAGGTAGTTGAGGATGTTCGCGCCGTGCCGCGTGTATAACTCGTTCAGGGCAGCGACATCGCCCGCCGCCATCGCCTGAATCAGCGCGTAGTCGGGGTCGCTGGTGTAGTCATTCATAGGGCGGAATTCAAATACTCAGGCATAACCATTCCTTTGCAAAAATTAGACACGATGATGGAGCGGATCGTTCCAATGAGCAAGTGCGTAGTTAGAAGAT
>DASZXN010000244.1:0-9941 GCA_035545875.1 Phototrophicaceae bacterium | reverse complement strand
TCACCTGCTTCGATGGCAACGCCCGCCGCAATCGGATCCCAGATGCAGGCGATTGCCGCATTGGTGATGCCGCGTTCGAGCATTCGCTGGAGCAGGAAAGTCGAATCGCTGGGAGCGCCGCCGCCCGCGTTGTCGGACACGTCCGCGATCACAATCGGCTGGCCTTGCGCGGAGAGCGCGTAGTCGAGCGCACCATCGATGTCGTAGTAGAAGGGGACAGCCTGCTCGCGCATGGCGTACAACTGACGACCGAGCGTCTGTGCTAGTTCCTCCGCGCCCGCCTGGTCGTTATCGGTGACGACGAGCGTTTTCGTGCCGAGATCGGGCACATCGCCCCAGGGGAAGCCGTGACCGAGCGAGGTTGAGAGCACGCCGTCATGCCCTTCGAGTGCCTTCAACTGATCGACGTAGCTTTTCATCGGCTCCTGCGTCGGGTAGTAGAGCGAGATCATGCCTGTGTCGAACAGCGCCATCGTCGGCTTAATTTTTCCCTCGACCGTTTGCACGATCAGGTTGAACAACTCGATGCCGCGATCCGCCATGTCGGTGTGCGGATACTCCTTGTAGGTGATGATGATCGTCGCCTGCTCGACCATCAAATCGCTGATGTGGCAGTGGAGGTCAAGCTCGACGCCAATCGGCACGTCTTTACCGACAATTTCGCGCACGTGGCTGATCAGGTCGCCTTCGCAGTCATCGTAGCCAATGGCGACCATCGCGCCGTGCAGATCGAGCAGGACGGCATCGACCGGCGTCGCCGCGCGCAAGTCCGCCAGAATCTCGTCACGGAAATCCTCGTAGACCTTCTGAAGCGTCTTGCCCGCAGGCTCCGCGCCCGCGATCAGGCTCTCGACGTATTCGTAGCCGCGCTCATTCGCCATGTTATGCCAGAGCGCCACGACCGAATCTTTGTAGGGTGGATAAGTGCTGTAATCGCCCTTGCGCGTGACCATGAAGCTGCGCAGTCCGGTGGGCATGGGCGAGAAGGTATTGGTTTCGGTTGCCAGAGAAGCGCCAAACAGTTTCATTGCCTAATCCTCGTCTTTACGCACAAATGGATAACCGCCCAGCCACATAGCCGTGATTTTGCCGTCCGCATCGACCACGAAGCGCATCAGTTCGCGGTTGGAACTGCCGCCGCTCATCGTGAAGTTGTGCTGGCTGTGCGGCGTCAGGCGGATATACGTGCTGGAGTCTTCTTCCGGGTTCATCGCCGTTAGTTGACCGTGATACATGCGAATTTCGATCACGTCGTCCATCCAGGCATAACGCCCCATGTACGGCTTCCACTGCGCGATTTGCTCGCTGCTGGCAGGCGCGGGCGCGGCCTGATGCTGGAAAGCCGGGATCAGCGTTTCGAGCGCCTTCGTGCTGATCGTGACGGGATCAGTGCCCGTGTTCGTGAACACGATCATCGCCAGCTTGAGCGATGGCACGAGCGAGATATTGGTCGTGTATCCCGGCAGGCCGCCGCTGTGACCAATCGTCTTGAGGTTGGCGACGCGCCGAATCCCGAAGGCGATGCCAAAGCCGCTGTTGAAATCGTTGGCGACGTTGACGGGCATGTGCATCTCGCGCAGGGTGCTGCCGCCGAGAATCTGCGATCCACCTGACGGCTCCTCGCTGAATTGCAGGCTGATAAAGCGCGCGATGTCGCTGACCGTCGAGTACATTCCGCCAGCGGGACGGAAGCCGTGTTCCTGCCAGTGTGGGGAGAGTTGAAGCTGATCACTTTCACGCCAGTAGGCGGTGGCATAGTGGTCGTCGCCGTACTTGTCACGCTCGAAGCCGCTGTCGATCATGCCGAGCGGCTGCAAAATCCGCTCCTGCACGAACTGATCGTAAGGCTGCCCGGCGATCTTGCTCAGGGCGTAGCCCATCAACGCGATGCCGAGGTTCGAATATTTCGGCTCAGTCATCGTCGGCAGGTACATCTCAGAAGTTGCCAGGGATGCGAGCAGTTCTTCGCTCGACGGCATGTCGCAGTCCCACCAGCCTTCCTGATCGCCTTCGCGCGGCAATCCGGCGGCATGTGACGCGACCTGACGGAAGGTGGGCGGCTTGGCGTCGGGGAAGCCCGACCGGATTTTGAAGTCCGGCAGGTATTTCTCAATCGGATCGTCGAGATTGAGCTTGCCTTCATCGCGCAGGATCATCATCATGGTCGAGGTGAACAGCTTGGTGATCGAGGCGACGCGGTACACCGTGCGCTCGTCCGCGCCAATTTGCTTGTCGAGATTGGCATAGCCGTAGCCGTGCGTCCAGATCAGCGCTTGATCGTAGACGATCCCGGCGGAAATGCCGGGGATGCGGCGCTCGCGCAGTTCGCGCTCCAGTTGGGTATCGACCAGTGCAATCGCTGCCTGAATTTCCGGTGCGGAGAGGTCAATTGCCATATCTTAATCCTCACCTTCTAAGCGCTGATAGGGATAGCCGCCGAACCACAGTCCGGTGACTTTGCCGCTGTCGTCAACGGTGAAGCGGAGTTCTTCATTGGCGGAATGGCCGCCGATCATCTTGAAAACGTGTTCGCCAGCGGGTTTGAGCATGACATAAGTGCTCGGTTCTTCGCCCACCGCCAGCGCCGTCAGGTGGTCGTCTACGACGCGGATGTCGAGAATGCCGTCCATCATCGGCCATTGGTACTGGCCGATATACGGCTTCCAACTCAGGATTTCCTCGGTCGTCGCGGGTGGCTCATCGATCTGATGCTGGAAGGCCGGGGCGAGTGTCTCCAGCATTTTGTTCGTCAGCGCGATGGGGTCGCAGTTGGTGTTGGTGAAGGCGACCACGCCCAGCTTGAGCGCCGGAATCATGGCGATACTCGTCTTGAAGCCGGGGACGCTGCCGCTGTGTCCAACAACTTTCTGCTTGGCGACACGCGACAGCGCAAAAGCGATGCCGAAACCGTGCGTGAAATCCGGCGTCATATTGACGGGCATGTGCATTTCGCGCAGCGTGCTGCTGCCGAGAATCTGGCTCGGCGTGGCGTGGGCGGGCGCGTCGGTGAATTGCAGCGCCATGAACTTGCTGATGTCCGCGACCGTCGAATACAGCCCGCCCGCCGGAATCCAGCCGAAGGGATTCCAGTCCGGCGCGGGGACGAACACTTCTTTCTGTTTGCTGTAGCCGACGGCGTAATGCTCCACGCTGTACGGCTCACGGTCGAAGCCGCTGTCGTTCATGGCGAGCGGCGTGAAGATGTGTTCCTTAATCATCTCGTTGTACGGCTGTCCGGCGATGCGCGCGAGCGTGTAGCCTAGCAGCGAGATGCCGAGGTTGGAATACTTCGGTTCCATGTGTGTCGGCATGTGCAGTTCCGAATTGAGCAGCGAGGCCAGCATCTCGTCGCCTGTTGGCATCTTCAGGTCAGCCCAGCCCTCGTGCGCGCCTTCGCGCGGCAGTCCGGCGGCGTGCGCGGCGACCATGCGGAAGGTGGGCGGGCGCGGGTCGGCGAACGGCGACCTGATGCGGAACTCCGGCACGTACTTTTCGAGCGGATCGTCGAGATTGAGCTTGCCCGCGTCGCGCAGGATCATCATCATGGTCGAGGTGAACAGCTTGGTGATCGAGGCGCAGCGATAGACGCTGAATTCGTCCGGCGCGATCTGCTGTTCGAGGTTGGCGAAGCCGTAACCGTGCTTCCAGATGAGCGACTGGTCATAGATGATCCCGGCGGAGATACCGGGGATTTTGCGCGCTTTCTGCTCGTGGGCAAGCTGCGCGTCGGCGAGAGCAATCGCGGCCTGAATTTCCGGCGTGCTGGTGTCAATCACGCTCACGGCTCACTCCTTTTGGCGAGTTGGTAAACGTAGAGGCCGCCGCTGCGAACAAAGTCAATCGCCCGGTAGCCATGCTCGAACGCAGTGGTCATGACTTCGCGTAAGGCGAGCCGCCACGCCAGCACTGCGTCCCGATCCTGCTTGCGCAGCGCGTCGAGGTCGGCAGGCACGGATGCGATGTACGACGGCAAGTCCCAGTCAGCATAGCTGACTACCGGATAGCTGCGCTCATCCGAACGGAGCAGCAGCGGCGGATTGCCGAGCGAAGCGCGATGCAGGCTCGGCTGGTCGAGCAACCAGATCGCTTCGATGCGATCCGAGGGCATTCCCCGGTTGATGTCGTCGTCCATATCACCGTAGAAGTTGACGTGGTAAACGTCGGTGTAGAGCGCGGCGTCCTCGCCGAGCAGGTGCAGGTTGAACCAGGCGTTGCCGCGTTGCAGCGGATCGACCGTCCAGCGGATCGACTTGTAGCCGTTGTCGAGCGCCCAGCGCCGTTGAAAGCGCTTCAGTGCGAGGCCGATGCCCTGCCGCTGATAATCGGGGCGCGTCCCGGTCATGTGCGACCAGATGAACACGTCGTCGCCGCGTTTGACGGCCAGCGAAATCAGGATGCCGACCATCGTCTCGCCGTCGTATGCGCCGAGAATCAGGCCGCCGCCGAGCGCCATCACGTGCAGAATCGCGGTCGGCACGGCATTGCGCGGGTTCAAGCCCCAGACCGCGATTTCCAGATCGACGACTTTTTCCAGTTCCGCCGGGTCATGCAGAATGCGATAGTCAATCATGCGTTCGGCCCTGTGTAGCCCGGCCCATGCACGACCCGCCCCGGTTTCGCGCCCGTATGTTCGCCATCCTTGAGCACCTGCACGCCGTTGACGAAGACGTGCTGCATCCCGGTGGCGTACTGGTGCGGCTGCTCGAACGTCGCGTGATCCTGAATTGTCGCCGGGTCGAAAACGACGACATCGGCATAGTTGCCGAGCGTCAGCGAACCGCGCTTCTTGAGCTTGAGGTTAGCAGCGGGCAGCGCCGTGAGGCGGCGTACCGCTTCTTCCAGCGTCATCAGCTTGAGGTCACGCACGTAAGTCGCCAGCACTTTGGCGAAGTTGCCGTAAGCGCGCGGATGCGGGTTCGATTTGAGGAATACGCCCTCAGGAGCCATCGATTCGGCATCCGAGCAGAAGCTCACCCAGGGCTGCTGGATTTCCTTGCGAATGTTGTCCTCGGACATGGTGAAGTACATCGTGAAGATGCGCCCACCGTCCTCGATCAGCAGATCAATCGCCGTATCTTCCGGCGACGTGCCGCGCTCGGCGGCGATTTGCGCGATGGTCTTGCCCGTCAGCGGCTTGAGCGCCTCGCTCATGAAGCCCGCCAGCAGCACGCGATCCGGCGACCCGGTTTCGAACCACATATTTTCCCACTCGGTGGAGGGACTGCGCATCGCTTCGATGATCTGAGCGCGCGTTGCCGGGTCTTTCAGCCGCGCCATCAGCGCGGCGTGACCACCGTCGTGCGCCCAGGGCGGGATCGAGGCATTCAAGCCCGTGCCGCCCGCCGGGTAGACGTACATATCGGCGGTGATGTGCAGCCCGGCGGCGCGCGCCGCTTCCACCTTGTGAATGACCTGCTCCATCTTCGGCCAGTTGTCGCGGCCTGCCGCTTTCAGGTGATAGATTTCCGCGCGAATCCCGGCTTCGCGCGCGATGGTGAGCAGTTCATCGACTGCTTCGAGGAAAGTTCCGCCTTCGCTGCGCAGGTGCGAAATATACAGGCCGTCGAATTCGGCGGCGGCTTTCGCCAGCGCGACCAGTTCGTCGGTTTTGGCGTAGGACGCGGGCGGGTAAATCAGGGCGGACGACAACCCGACTGCGCCCTCGCGCATGGCCTGGCGCACCAGTTCGCACATGCGCTGGAGTTCGCCTTCGGTCGGCGGACGATCATCGTAGCCGACCTCGTGAACGCGCAGCGTCGAGGAGCCGACGAACGACGCGATATTGGTCGAAACGCCGCGCTGCGCCAGCCAGTCGAGGTATTCGCCGAGCGTATTCCATTCGACTTCGTACTGAATGTCGGTATTGCCGAGGATGCCGCGCGTACCTCCGGCGCGCATCTCTTCACTGAGCGGCCCCATTGACGTGCCTTCGCCCATCACTTCGAGCGTCACGCCCTGCCGAATCTCGCTTTGCGAGCGCCCATCCTCGATCAGCGACTCGACCGACCAACTGAGCATGTTGATGAAACCGGGCGCGACTGCCAGCCCGCTCACGTCGATCTCGACTTTGCCGTTGAGCGAGTTGGGTGCACCCAGCGCCGCAATCTGATCGCCCTGAATAGCGAGATCGCCCTGATAGGGCAGCGACCCGCTCCCGTCGTATAGCGTGCCATTGTGGAGTACAAGATCAAACATATCGCCTCGTCACTTGCGAATCAGCGCCGATACAGCAAGAATCAAATTTTATGGTGGACAAAAAAAGCGATTTGCCCGATTATAACGTTGGCACAATATCCTGTGCAACTTTCATTCGGCGGCGCACAAAACAGTGCGACCATTGGTCGATGACGGCTGATCGATGGGGGGTAAAAGCGCATGGAGCAGGAGATCCGAACGCAGGATGTGCTGGCGCGCATCCGCGCGAGCTACGATTCGATGAGCAAGAGCCAGCAAAAGGTGGCCGAGTTTTTCCTGACGCGCGGTCTGGAAGCAGTCTATCTGCCTGCCGCGCGCATCGCCGAACTGCTCGACGTGAGCCATTCGACGGTTGTGCGCACCGCACAGGCGATTGGCTTCGAGGGCTTTCCCGATCTTCAGGCGGCCTTGCAGGATCAGTTGCTTGGTCGTATCAATTCGACCGGGGTCTATCAGTTGGGTTCGCGCAGACTGATCAACGAGCTGCACGAGCAGAACGAGGATGGCAACACGGCCTCGATTTTGCAGCGCGTGATGCTCACCGACGCGCGCAACATCGAGAACCTGATCGCCCAAATCCCGCTGGCCGATTTCGAGCGTGCGATTGATCTGCTGATCGGCGCGCCCTCGCTCTACGTGATCGGCCTGCGCTCGTCCGCGCCGCTCGCGCTCAATTTCAACACCGGGATGCGCCAGATTCGCCCAAACTGCACGCTGCTGCAATCGGGCTTCGGCGATCTGGTTGATCAGGTCGCGCCGATGCGCGAGGGCGACGTGCTCTTTTCGATCTGCTTCGGGCGTTACATGCGCGAAACGCTGACCGTCATGGACTATGCGCGCAAGGTCAAAGCGACCGTGATCACGATCACCGACACGCCGCTTTCGCCTGCCGCCAAACGCGCCGATTTGGTTTTTGTCGTGCGCTATGGCGTTTGGTTTTATGGCGCTTCGGCGGCGCTGTTCAGCCTGCTCAACGCGCTGATGGCCGCGATTCTGCTGCGGCAGGGCGCGCAGGCGCAGGCGCGCCTTGAACACGTCGATCAGGTCATCGACCAATTCCAGATTTTCGAGCCTGCCGAAGGGAATAATCCCGTTCCGTAAACGAAGTGCTGAGTGAAGATCGCCAGAGGCTCGAAGCCTCTGGCTAGGAGAACAAGCCCTCTAAAGAGGGCTGACCAATCAGGTCGAGAGTTCAGGTAGCCTGCTTCAGCAGGCTTGGGTTTCGTAGCCCGACGTTTCGAACGTCGGGCGGGGCAAACGACAACGCTAGTTTAGCGTCGTCAATCAGACGTAATGGACGTTTTCCTGCCAGCGCGCCTCGGCTTCCGCCAGCCGATCCCGCTGCATGGTTACGCCGTTGCCGACACCATCCGGCACCTTGAGCGTGCTGCCTTCCTGAAGCACGAACGGCGCTTCCGTCAGGTCGGGGTTGAAATAGCGATCCGTCGCAGAAATGTCGCTCGGCATCGTGACACCCGGCAGCGAAGCGAACGCGACGTTGCTCGCGCGCCCCACGCCGACTTCCAGCATCCCGCCAATCCAGAGCGGGAAGTTGTTGGCGACGCAGGTCTTATAGATTTCGAGGCTTTCGACGTAGCCGCCGACGCGCACGGGCTTGAGGTTAAGGATTTTCCCCGCGCCGATTTCAATCGCCAGCTTGAGGTCGTTGTTCGACTTGACGCACTCATCGAGGCAGATCGGCGTTTGCAGCTTGGGCTGGAGTTTGCTGTGTTCGTAGATGTCGTCGTCGCCGAGCGGCTGCTCGATCATCAGCAGATGGAATTCGTCCAGTTCTTCGAGGTGTTCGGCGTCGTCAAGCGTATAGGCGCTGTTGGCGTCGAGCATCAATGTGATGTCCGGCAGCGCTTCGCGCACGCCGCGCGCCAGATCGACATCCCAGCCCGGCTGCATCTTGAGCTTGATGCGGCGGTAGCCCTGATTGAGCCGCTTCTGAATGATGGCAACAGTTGCCTCAACCGTTGGCTGGATGCCGATGCTCACGCCGACGACGGCATACCCGCGCGAGGTGTGGCCTTCGGGTAGGTAATATGAGAACAGGTCGGCGAGGCGCATCTCGTTGGCGCGCGCCAGCGCATCCCAGATCGCCGCTTCGATGCCATGCTTGGTGTGATTGTTGCCGCGCGTGTGCGCCATCAGTTTGGGAACGTTGTACATATCGCTGATGGTTTGCCCGACCAGCTTGGGGAGCAGAAAATTGTTGCCGATGTGCATGGCCGTCCAGACCGTCTCCGCGCCGTAGCCCGGCTCGACTTCGACGGAGATTTCGCCCCAGCCGCTGATGCCAGTATCAGTCACGACCTCGGCCAGCACCGCCGCTTTGAACGGGTCTTGCCCGAAGCTGGTGCGCAGCGGTTCCAGAAAGGGGAGGGCAATGGGATGCAGGTGGATCGCTTGAATCGTAATCGGTTTCAAGATGCTTCCTCCGAACGCAGAATCTCATAGGTTGGGAATTGCTGAGATCGGTGAGTATAACAACGAGATGCGCAGCCGACAAGGAGCGATGCGCAGTTTGTTGCAGACCAAATCTGGCGTTAACATCGTCTTATTGTAGGAGGACGCCTGTGACGAATCAACCCGACATTGAAACCCGGATGCGCACCGCGTATTCCAGCCTGAGCAAAAGTCAGCAGAAAGTCACCGAGTTTTTACTCACGCACGGCATTGACGTGGTGTACCTGTCAGCGGCGCGGATTGCCAAGCTGGTGCAGGTCAACCGCTCGACGGTCGTGCGCACGGCGCAGGCGCTCGGCTACGATGGTTTTCCGGCGATGCAGGCGGCACTGCAAGCTCATTTTCTCTCACGCCTGAGTTCGGTCGAGCGCTTTCAATACGGCTCGCGCCAGTTGATCGAGGAGATGGGCGCGGAAAGGGTCGCTGGCGGCGATTCAGTGCTTCAGCGCGTGATCCGCACCGAAGTCGAGCAGATCGAGAGTCTGATGCAGCAGATTTCCGCCGAGAATTTCGAGCAGATTGTCGATTTGCTGGCGCAGGCACGGCGGATTTACATCATCGGCCTGCGCGCCTCGATGCCGCTGGCGCTGCATCTGCTCATCCCGCTGCGCTTGGTGCGCCCGAACTGCTATCTGCTCTCGTACAACGCGCCCAACGGCATCACCGATGGGCTGGACGATCTGTCCGAAGGTGATTTGCTGTTCGCCGTCACCTACAGCCGTTATGCCCGCGATACGCTCAACACAATGGAGTATGCCCGCGCGGGTGGCGCGAAAGTCATCGCCCTGACTGACAGCCCGCTGTCGCCCGCCGCCACCCGCGCGGATCGCGTGCTGGTGGTGCCGTTCCGCATCTGGCTCTACAGCAACGCCGCCGCGCCTTACGTGCTGCTCAATGCGCTCTTTTCGGCGCTGTTTTTGCGCCTCGGCGAACACGTTCCCGAACGCCTCGAAAATCTGGAGCGCATGTATCAGCAGCTTCAGATTTTCGACGAAGAAGCGAAATAACCCTCCCGCTATCATCCGTAGGGGCGTTGCAGGCAACGCCCGTTTTTATCTCTATCGAATAGTCCGGTGAGGCTGCCTTGCTTCTCTCCGACTCATTTCCTACGCGTTTCTCGGCGCGCTGCTTGCGCGCAGCGACATTATCGGGTAAGAATAAAGCGTCGTCGCCCCTTTCCTTGCCGCTCACACGACCAAATACATAGATTTCACAAATAGATAGACTGCGTTTCTAGGAATCGGCATGATCGACCAGATTGATGAACAGTTGAA
>DASZXN010000243.1:0-18436 GCA_035545875.1 Phototrophicaceae bacterium | reverse complement strand
CCGACGCAGGTCACGTCGATTGCCGGGTTCTACACGATGTACTCCGAGAAGCCGAAGGGCAAGTACTGGCTTCAGGTCTGCACCGATTTGGCCTGCGCGCTGCGCGGCGCGGACGAGTTCCACAAGCAGTTGAAGGAATATCTCAAGGTGGATGAAGGCGGCACGACCGACGACGGCCTGTTCACGGTTGAGCATGTGATGTGCCTCGCGGCCTGCGACAAAGCGCCGATGCTGCAATGCAACTTCCACTATCACGAAAATCTCGACATGGACAAGATGAAGGCGCTGCTCGATCAGTGGCGCGCTGAGGTTACGGCAGCGGCAAATAAATAGGACTGAGGACTAAGGACTGAGGACTGAGAAAAACTTTTCTCAGCACTCAGCACTCAGCACTCAGCACTTAGGGGATAAGTGTGTATGGCGACCAATTACCCGAACATTCTCTACCGCGAGAAGGATGTCCCAAACATCCGTGAATACGACACCTACGTCCAGAACGGCGGCTACGAGGGGCTGAAGAAAGCCCTCTCGATGGAGCCGAAAGCCGTGATCGACGAGGTGAAAGCGTCGAACCTGCGCGGTCGCGGCGGCGCGGGCTTCCCGGCGGGCGTCAAGTGGAGCTTCATCTCGCAGAGCGAACCCGTCAAGTACGTGGCGGTCAACTCGGATGAAAGCGAAACCGGGACGTTCAAGGATCGCCAGATTCTCGAAAACAACCCGCATCAGTTGATCGAAGGCGCGCTGATCTGCGCCTGGGCGATTCAGGCGACTGCCGTTTACATCTATCTGCGCGGCGAGTTCTGGGACGTGGCGCACGCGCTCGATGTGTGCATCGCTGACGCCTATAAGAACGGCTGGGCAGGCCAGAATGTTGGTGGCACCAACTGGTCGTGCGGAGTCTACACCCACCTCGGCGCGGGCGCATACATCTGCGGTGAGGAAAGCGCGCTGCTCGAAAGCCTCGAAGGGCGGCTCGGTCAGCCAAAGGTGCGCCCGCCGTTCCCGGCGAACAAAGGCGGTGGTTTGTATGGCGAACCAACCGTCGTCAACAACGTCGAGACGCTGGCGAACGTTCCCTGGATTATGGTCAACGGCGCGGCGGAGTACAAGAAGATCGGCACGGAGCAAAGCCCCGGCACGAAAATCTTCTGCCTGAGCGGACACGTCAACAAGCCAGGCAACTACGAACTGCCGCTGGGCACGACCATGCGCGAACTGATCTTCGAGCATGGCGGCGGCATCCCGAACGGCAAGCAGATCAAGGCCATTCTTCCGTCGGGCGGTTCTGGCCCGATTATGAAAGCGACCGACGCGGTGCTGGATACCAAGCTGACCTATGAAGATATGGCGAAGGCCGGTTCGATCCTCGGCTCGGCATCGGTGATCGTGATGGACGAGACGGTCGATATTACGTGGGTCGCCTCGCGCGTGATCAAGTTCTTCAAACACGAAAGCTGTGGCAAATGCACGCCCTGTCGTGAAGGCACCTACTGGCTCGACAAGGTGCTGGATCGCATCATGAGCGGCAACGGCAAAGACAGCGACATCGACCTGATCAACAACATCGCCAAGAATATGCAGGGCGTGACGCTGTGCGCGCTGGCCGATTTCGCGGCGAACCCGGTGATCGAGACGATCAAGAACTTCCCGGAGGATTTCAAGGCGCACACGGTACAGAAAGCGCCTGAACCCGCGCCTGCGGCCAAGCCTGCGCCTGCGCGCGGCGGCGCTGCGCGTCGTGGGGCGGCTGCGCCTGCCGGAGACTGAGCTTGAGCTTACTCGATCAGGATGAGCGTTACGACGATGCGGCGGAAAATACGCAGCTTTCGGACGCGACTCAGGCGGTGACGACCAGCGAGCCGAAACCATCGCTGTTCAAGCAGTTGCTCGGCGGATCGACTTCCGAGCGGCTCTATAACCTGAACTGGTCGATTGCGGCTTATCCTGACGTGGCGGCGAACTACGTGCTGCGCGGCGAACTGCTGCTTCAGCACAATGATCTGGTGCAGGCGATTGCCGATTTTCGGCGCGCGCTGGAAATCTCGGCGAGGCAGTTCGAGATCGATGATTGGGGCATTGTCGCGCAGGCGATGCAGGATCGCGCGCTGGCGGGGTTGCGGGATGCTTTGCGGCGCGTGGCGCGTTATAATCGGCACGCCAATCAGACAGGCCAATAAGATTCATAGGTAGGGGCATGGTGCGCCATGCCCCTACGAGAAATTGTGTACATACTGAAGATCATCGCAGGGGGCTTATGCGAGGTCTTTTTGGAGGAATAAATGGCGGATACGGTCAAGGTTAACATCGACGGCAAAGAATATGATGCCCCGAAAGGGGCTAATCTGGTCGATTTTGCCAAATCCATCGGCAACGACATCCCGGTGTTTTGCTACCATCCCAAGATGAAACCCGTCGGCATGTGCCGTATGTGCCTGGTCGAGATGGGGAACATCAACAAAGACCGTGCCACCGGGGAAGTCCTGCTCGACGACAAGGGCAACCCGCAAATCCGCTGGATGCCGAAGATGCAGACGGCCTGCACGACCAACCTGACGGGCGACGGGATGTTCTTCCGCACAACCACGCCGCAGGTCGCGGCGGCGCGCAAGAACGTGATCGAGTTCCTGCTGACCAGCCACCCGCTCGACTGCCCGATTTGCGACAAGGGCGGCGAATGCCCGCTCCAGAACCAGACGCTCGAATATGGCCCCGGCACGAGCCGGATGGTCTTCAGCGACAAGATGCACCTCGACAAGCATGTGCCACTCGGCGACCTGATTTTCCTCGACGAAGAGCGCTGCATTCAGTGTGCGCGCTGCATTCGCTTTCAGGATGAGATCGTTGGCGACCCGGTGCTGGGCTTCCACGAGCGTGGTCGCGCCCTCCAGATCATCACGGTCAGCGACCCCGGTTTCGACACCTATTTCTCCGGCAACACGACCGACATTTGCCCGGTCGGTGCGCTGACGACCGAAGATTTCCGCTTCGGCGCGCGCCCTTGGGAACTGACCAACGTGCCGAGCATCTGCCCGCACTGCCCGGTCGGATGCAATACCAGCCTGAGCACCCGCCTCGACCGTGATTTCGACGGTCGCGCGATGATCAAGCGCGTGATGCCGCGCCAGAACGAGCAGGTCAACGAAATCTGGATTTGCGACAAAGGCCGCTTTGGTCACCACTTCACGCGCAGCACCGAGCGCCTGATGCAGCCGCTCATCAATGCGACGAAAGCGGGCTGGCCGGAAGCGCTCAAGGCGGTGGCCGACGCGCTCAAGGCGGGCGGCGAAGTCGCAGCCATCGCAGGCACGCAGATGTCGAACGAAGACCTGTGGGCGCTGCGCAAGCTGGTTGGCGAAGGGCGCAAGGGCGCGTGGCCGCCCACGCACGGCGGGATCGAACTGCTGGCGCAGGTCGGCGTCGGCAAGGGATCGAACCTGTCGAAGCTGGGCAAGGGTGACGCGGTTCTCGTCATCGCCAGCGATCTTGAAGAAGAAGCTCCGGTCTGGCGGCTGCGTCTCAAGACGGCGCATGATCGCGGCGCTTACGTCGTTGTGGCGAATGCTCGCCGCACTCGCATGGACGACTTCGCCAGCGCGACTGTTCGCTACGATGTTGGACAGGCAGCGGCGGCCTTCAACGGCAACGCCGATGTGATGGGCAAACTGAGCGGCGCGACCAATCTGGTGATTGTCGCGGGTGCAGATGGACTCGACTTCGACGGCAGCCGTGCGCTGATGCGCGCCGCCGCCAACTTCCTGATCAGCAGCAATCACGTCGGCAAGCCGAACAACGGCCTGCTGGCGACCCTCCCCGGCGCGAACTCGATGGGGCTGCACTACATGGGCTTCTCGCCGGAAGCTGCCGAGGACATCATGCAAGCGCCGCCCAACGTCCTGATCATCGCGCAGGCCGATGTTCTGGCCGACGACCCGAACGCTGCTGCATGGCTCGATAAGGTCGATACGCTGATCGTTCTCAGCCTCTTCCCGGATGAACTGACGGCGCGCGCCAAAGTCGTGCTGCCGATCCAGAGCTTCGCCGAGCGCGATGGCTCGTTCACCAATGGCGAACGCCGCGTTCAGCGCTTCTACACCGCGCAAGGGCCGATGGGTTCTTCGCTCCCGGCATGGCAGATTTTGAGCCGCGTCGGTGAAGTGATGGGCAAGGGACGCGCCAAGCCGTCGGCGGCTGCGGTCATGCTGGAAATTGCGCAGAACGTTCCGGCCTTCGCGGGCGCGACCTTCGGCGAACTGGCGAAAGTTGAGCATCAGGTTCCCGACGTGGGCGGCAACGACCTGTACTACGGTGGCACGGCCTACAAGAATACCGGCGGTCTCGGCGTGCAGATAGCGACCGAAGCTGACGCTGGCACGGCAGTCACGGCAGGCGAGGTCAAGCCGACTTCCGCGCCGAAAGTCGCCAGCGGCAGCCTGCTGATCGTGCCGACGACGCGCCTGTACAACCGTGAAGAAACCTTCCGGCCAAGTGTTGAAGGTTTGATGGCAAATCGCACCTCTGCGCCTTATGTCGAGATAAACAGCGCCGACGCGCAGACGCTCAAAATCGCGGATGGCGATACCGTCGAAGTGAGCGTCGGTGCGAGCAAGGTGCAGGTAGTTGCGCACGTCGATGGCGCTGCGCCGCAGGGAACGGTGCTGCTGCCCCGTCACCTGAGCGACGCCGCGACGCCGCTCGCGCCTGCCCCCGGCGAAGTGAGAAAGGTCTAGCCTATGGCAACAGGAACTCAAGACCCGAACGCCACCAACGTCCGGCAAAGCTGGATCAACCTGATCACGCTGTTGGTCGCGCTCGGCGTGATCACCGTGCTGGTGCTGATCCCGGTGCTGCTGGTCGCGGGCGGTTCGCCGATCCTCGGCCCCTGGTGGGTCGGTGGCGCGGCGCTGGTCGGCGCGGCGCTGGGGGTGTGGACGCTGACGATCTCGGCGCATCATCGCTGGCAAGGCGCGCTGGCGATTCTCGCCATCGTCCTCGGCCTGATGACCGCCGCTTCGACCGCAGGCATCATTTTCCAGTTTGATCCAGTCGTCGCGGGGCTGGTCGCCTCGGTCGTGGTTGTGTTAGGGACAGTATCGCTCGTCCTGCTCGTCCACGACTGGACGCGGATCGGCGTGATTCTGGTGGCGCTGTTCTTCGCGGGTTTCGCCATCTTCTCGATTGCCGGCGCGCTCTGGGCGTTCATCCTGCAAATCGGCACGATTGTGCTGACGTGGCTGTTCGACCCGAACCGCGTTGACCAGAGCAAAGTGGTCGCCTGTTACGGCCCCGATGGTCGCGGCTGCGCGCCCGTTCACGCGATTGTCTACTCGCTGCTGTTCTTCTTCATCATCCTGACGGGTTTCGCCTACACGACGCTGCTCGAACGCAAGTTTATTGCCTGGTTCCAGCAGCGCAGCGGCCCGAACCGCGTCGGGCCGATGGGTCTGCTTCAGCCTGCCGCTGATGGCGTCAAGCTGATCTTCAAAGAGGATATTCGTCCGAGCGGTGCCGATATTTGGGTCTACCGCCTCGCGCCGATGATCAAGGCTGTCCCTCCGCTGATCGTGCTGGCGGTGATTCCGCTGGGGCCAAATCTGCTCATCCCCTGGTTCGACGGTTACTGGTATAAAGTGCCGCTTGGCCTCGCTGACCCGAACGTCGGCGTGCTCTGGTTGCTGGCAATCCTGAGCATCGGGACGTATGGCGTCGTGCTGGCGGGCTGGTCGAGCAACAACAAGTACGCCATGATCGGCGGCCTGCGCGCGACTGCGCAGATGTTGAGCTACGAACTCAGCCTCGGCCTGACGATGGCCGTGCCGATTTTGATCGTCGGCAGCATGAGCCTCGGCGACATCATTCGCAGCCAGACGTACATCTATCAATGGTTTGTCTTCCAGAATCCGCTCGCCGCCGCGATTTTGTTCATCGCGCTGCTGGCCGAGGTCAACCGCGCGCCCTTCGACCTGCCCGAAGCCGAGCAGGAATTGACGCAGGGGTATATGACCGAGTACAGCGGCATGAAATTCGCGCTGTTCATGATGGCCGAATACCTCGGCATGATTGCCATCAGCATCATTGTCTGCTCGCTGTTCCTCGGCGGCTACAATGATGGTTTCGGCATCGTTCAGGACGTGCCGATTTTGGGGCCGGTCGTGCTGATCGGCAAAGTTGTGCTGTTCCTGATCTTCATGATCTGGATTCGCGCCACGCTGCCGCGCATCCGTTACGACCGCCTCATGGCGCTCGGCTGGAAAGTCATGCTGCCGCTGGCAATCGTCGCGGTGATGTGGTCGGCAGTCGCGGTGATGGTCGGTGACGCCTTCAGTTCGCCGATAGCCTACGGCATTGCCGCTGGCGTGTTCTTCGTCGTGGTCGTGGTCGGCGGGTTGATCCTGCTGCAACGCAGCGGTCAGTTGGAAGCGCCAGCGACCGAAATCGAAGACGATCCGGTGATCACGGGCGAACAGAAAGACGTTGGTTATTACATCCTTCAGGTGGTCGGCGGCCTGATCGCTGTGCCGTTCGCCCTCTGGGACTTTACGCTCGGCGCGCTGGACAACCTGGCGAAGCTCGCGCCGCCGGATGAGCCACAGGAAAAGAAAGAATCGGGCGGAGACTAAACGATGAACGTAGTGCGTGGATTTGCGACGACGTTTAAACATCTTCTGGAAGAGCCGGTGACGATTCAGTACCCGGAGCAGGTGCGCCCCTTCAAGGATCGCTACAAGGGACGGCATCACCTGCGCCGCTACGACAACGGCCTCGAAAAATGTATCGGCTGCTCGCTGTGCGCGGCGGCCTGCCCCGCTGACGCGATTTGGGTGGAAGCGGCGGAAAACACGGATGGCGAGCGTTACAGCCCCGGCGAGCGCTATGCCAAGACCTACGAGATCAACATGCTGCGCTGCATTTTCTGCGGCTATTGTGAAGATGCCTGCCCGACGCAGGCGATTCAGTTGGGGCATGAGCATCGCCTCAGCTTCGTCAACCGCGACGACGCGATCTTCACGAAAGACATGCTGATCGACGGGCCAAAGCCGGGGGCGAGCGCGACGCCGCAGAAAGTCGAGCCGGGGAAGTTCAACCGCTCGATTCCTGATATGGAAAACCCAAAGTAACGGTCTGGAACTTGCCTAAAGCACCTCGCCAGAGGTGCTTTTTTTGCCTAATAAAAGTACCGAGTACGGAGTTCTGAGTACTGAGGAAAAAGCAGTTCGAGCGGACGGCTTCTTAAAATGAGAATCGTTTCTATCTGAGGGACGTTTTTTCTTTTAAACTCAGTACTCAGTACTCGGCACTCCGTACTGACAAAATTTGGAAGTGTGGCGCGGCTTGTGTTAAACTGCACAAGTTGTTGACGCCCACGTAGGGATTGAAAATGACAGAGTTCGTCCTTTTCTGCATAGTCGGCCTCTTGGCGTTGGCGAGCGCTATTGCTATGCTTCTCAGCAATAACGCCGTCCACAGCGCCCTCTTCCTGATTGTGACGATGGGCTGCGTGGCCTTCCTTGTCCAGCTGCTCAACGCGCCTTTCCTCGCCATGATCCAGGTCACGGTCTACACGGGCGCGATCATGGTCTTGTTCCTATTCGTGATCATGCTGCTCGGCTTCGAGTCGTTGCAGCAAGCCGAAGTGTCCGACGCGCCGAAGTTCCGCTGGTACATGCCGCTGGCGATTGGCTTGCCGATTGCGCTGCTCCTGATCGTCGGAATCGTGTTGGGACAGGTCAACCTCGACCTGCGCGCCGATACCACGCCGCAACCGCAGGTGCGCGTCCTCAACGCCGCGCCTGATGCTGGAACGCTGACCGTTTCCGCCAACGACACGCAGATCGCTGCAAACGTCGCCTTCCGCGATAGCTCGGCGTACTTCTCGCTGCCCGCTGGCAACTACACGATCAAGCTGCAACCCGCGCAGGGCAATCCGGTAACGACGACGGTTTCGCTGGAGCAGGGCACGCAGCAGACGGTCGTCGCATATGGCATCGCGGGAACCATGAGCGCGGCGGTTGTGCCGGACAACAACACGACAATGACGGAAGATCGCAGCGCACGTGTGACGGTGGTCGATGGCTACAATACGCTGCAAGGCGTCGAACTGGTCGATCTGGGCACGAGTCTCAACCTGACGAACGCGCCGTCGCTGGCGGGTACGCTCCATCCCGGTGTGGCTTCCTCGCCGTTGACCGTACCGGAAGGCACAGTCAACTGGGCGTTTGTCGATGCGGCAAATCCGGCGGATGTGCTGCTGCGCCTCGACAACTACACGATCAGCCGTGATACGAGCAGCGTGATTGTGCTGGCGGAACAGCACATCACCGATGGCTCGGCGAATGGCAAGGTGTTGGGCGTCGCCGCGACGGTAACTAACGATACCGATCCTGCTTATGGCGGGCCGCAGGCGATAGGTTTGCAACTGTTCACGAATTACATGCTGGTCTTCCAACTGCTGGCGGTGCTGCTGCTGGCGGCGATGGTCGGCGCGATTGTGCTGACGCATCGGGAAGCGCGGGCAGGTCGTCGTGTCGGTGGCCGCCGTCGTGTCAGCCGTCCGTTGGTCAACGTGATCGCCGCCCAGGTGGGGCATGAGGTCACGGAGCCGGGTGAAGGCGTTCCTGAACTGCAAGAACCTGTCGGCAAGTAGAGCGCCGATAGTCAAGAGGAGTCGTCGATGCAAGTCTCAACCGAATCCTACGTGATGTTGAGCATGGTGTTGTTCACGCTAGGGGTCATGGGCGTTCTGCTCAAACGCAACGCGATATTGGTCTTTATGTCAGTTGAATTGATGCTGAACGCGGCGAATCTGGCGCTGGTGGCGTTCGCACGCCACTGGAACCAGGAAGGCGGGCAATTATTCGTCTTCTTCGTGATCACGGTGGCTGCCGCCGAGGTTGCGGTTGGTCTCGCGCTGATCGTCGCCATCTTCCGCACCAAGAAAAGCATCAATCTCGACGAGCTGCACCAGATGGAAGGCTAGCTGTGCTGAGTACCTATTGGGTGAATTTGTAGGGACGGGGTTAGGCTTGCGAAGCAAGCACACCCGCCTCCTACGGACGAAACCTCGATAGGAATCGCATCAAGGACACGTTATGGAACATTATCCACAACTGGTACCGCTGATTATTTTAATCCCGGCTATCGGGGCGATCATCAACTATTTCTGGGGGGTGCGGCTGGGCGAGCGCGCGTCCGGGATTATCGCCACGACTGCTTCGACACTGGCCTTTGTCGTGGCCGTGCTGCTTTTTGCCTATCTGTCCGGGAGCAACTATCAGTCGGCCATCATCGACCCGCCGCTGCTGCACGACTGGATACGGATCGGCGCTGCCGGGGTGAATATCCCCTGGCAGATGCGCGTCGATACGCTGAGTGTGACGATGATGCTGGTGGTCACGGGCGTCGGCTCGCTGATCCATCTGTACTCTATCGGCTACATTCACGGCGATAGCCGCATCCCGCGCTTCTTTGGCTATCTGAATATGTTTTTGGCCTTCATGCTGGTGCTGGTTACAGCCAATAACCTGCTGATGATGTTCGTCGGCTGGGAAGGCGTCGGCCTGTGTTCCTTCCTGCTGATCGGCTTCTGGTTCGACCGACCGAACGGCGTCGGCTGGAAGAACAGCAACGCGGGTCGCAAGGCCATGATCCTCAACCGTATCGGCGACTTCGGCGTGCTGATGGCGATCTTCCTGACCTTCTGGACGTTCCACACCGTCGATTTCTACAAGCCGGGTGAGATTGCCGTCGTTCACGACACCACCACGCAGACGACCACCGCAGGCGGGGAGACGACGACCGAAGGCGGCTCGCTTGGCGCGGAAGGCTTCACCGACAACACGCACATTGCCACCGATCAACTCGGTATTTTTGGTCAGGCGCAGCGCATGATTGACGCCAACGCGACGGTGCAGATTGGCCCCTTCAACTGGCCGATCACGACCGTGCTGACGATCATCACGCTGTTCCTGCTGCTGGGCGCGACGGGTAAATCGGCGCAAATCCCGCTGTTCGTCTGGCTGCCAGACGCGATGGCTGGCCCGACGCCCGTCAGCGCGCTGATGCACGCCGCGACGATGGTCACGGCAGGCGTTTACATGATGGTGCGCTGCAACGTCCTGTTCGCGGCTTCACCGCTAACCTCCTTGATCGTCGCGCTGATCGGCACGGCGACAGCGCTGGTCGCGGGCTATATCGCCCTCGGTCAGTGGGACATCAAGCGTGTGCTGGCCTACAGCACCGTCAGCCAGCTTGGTTTCATGGTGACGGCGGTCGGCGTCGGCGCATATGACATTGCGATTTTCCATCTCGTCACCCACGCCTTCTTCAAGGCGCTGCTGTTCCGCGGCAGCGGCTCGGTCATTCACGGCATGGAGCACGGTCATCACGACGCTGAACACGCTCATGCTCACGTGGCGGAAGGCGAAGGCGAAGGCGCAGCCGGACATCATGATGAAAGCGCTGGCGAGCAGGAACACGAATTCGACCCGCAGGACATGCGCAATATGGGCGGCCTGCGCCACAAGATGCCCATTACGTACTGGACTTACGTGATCGGCACGCTGGCGCTGGCGGGTATCTTCCCGTTCGCGGGCTTTTGGTCGAAAGACGACATTCTGGCGCACTCGTGGCTAGCGGGGCTGCTCAATAACAACGTCGGCGGCTTTATCGCATTGGGCGGTTTGATTGTGGCGGCGGGTTTCACCGCCTTCTATATGTGGCGGCAGGTCGTGATGGTTTTTCACGGCGACCCGCGCACCGAAGCAGCCGATCACGCCCACGAGAGCACCGCAACCATGACGATCCCGTTGATCGTGCTGGCTTTCTTCAGCATTTTCATCGGCTTCATCAATACGCCGGACTTCCCGATCCTCGGCAGCATTTTTGGCACCGACCGCTTCTCCGACTGGCTCGGTCAGACCATCCAGCACGTCGAGGCAGTACCGTTCCAGTGGCTGATCGCCATCGTCGCGCTGGGGATTGCCATTTTCGCCATGATCGTGGCTGGGCGCATCTACGGTCACGACAAAGCCGTTGTCAACAACCGCGACCCGCTGCAACTCAAGCCGGAAACCGGGCAGTTGTGGGCATTTGCCAACGCGCGCATGTACTGGGATCAAACCTATTATCGTCTCTTCGAGAATCCGTACAACGTGACCTCGAAATTCCTGGCCGATACCATCGATCAGTCCTTCTGGCATGACTGGTTCCATAATATGGTGCTGGTCAGAGGCTTCAACGCGATTGCCCACCTGTTAAGCCAGCCGGTTGACCTCGGCCTGATTGATGGAGTAGTCAATGGGGTCGGCGCGGTGGCGCGCTCAATTAGCATTCGCCTGCGCCGCGTGCAAACGGGCTATGTCAGAACCTATGCCGTCACCATTCTGCTGGGCGTGGTGGTGGTGATTATTGTGCTGCTGCTGCCGCTGCTGCGCAGCTAACCGGGAGCGTAAAAAAATATGGCAAATACCGGCATTTCGCTCGTCACTCTGATCCTCGCCATTCCGCTGATCGGGTTCTTCATCATCCTGCTCTTTCAGCGCGAAGAACAGGCGGAGACGATCAAGTGGACGGCGTTCATTACGAGCATCATCGCCTTTGTCGCCTCGCTGGTGCTGTGGGCAGGCTTCGATAACTCGCAGGCAGGCTTGCAGTTCGTGACCCAATGGAACTGGCTGCCGCAGTACAACATCAGCTTCTACGTGGGTGTTGACGGCCTCAGTCTGTTGATGATTGTCCTGACGACCTTCATTATGCCGCTGGCGATTTTGTCGTCGTTCCGCGCGCACGTTCTGCACGAACGCGGTCGGCAGAAGCTCTACTTCCTGTTCATGCTGCTGCTCGAATTCGCCATGCTGGGCGTGTTCGTGGCGCAGGACTTGTTCGTCTTCTACATCTTCTGGGAAATCTCGCTCGTCCCGATGTACTTCCTGATTGGCATCTGGGGCGCGGAACAGCGCGTGTACGCGGCGGTCAAGTTCTTCCTGTACACGATGGCTGGCTCGATCCTGATGCTGCTGGCAATCCTGTACGTCGGCAGCGCGGCGCACACCTTCTCCGTGCCGGACATCATCGCGGGCGTGCAGAACGGCTCGATTGTCTTCCCGTTCAACGGCCTGTTCAGCACGCAGGGCTTGCTGTTCCTCGGCTTCCTGATCGCTTTCGCCATCAAGGTTCCGATTTGGCCGCTGCATAGCTGGCTGCCCGACGCGCACGTGCAAGCGCCGACCGCTGGTTCGGTCATTCTGGCGGGCGTGATGCTCAAGCTCGGTACGTATGGCATCGTTCGCTTCTGCCTGCCGATGTTCCCGCAGGCGGCGGTTGGGTGGGCACCGATTATCGCCGTCCTCGCGGTGATCGGCATCATCTACGGCGCGTGGGTCAGCTACGCGCAGACTGACGTTAAGAAGCTGGTCGCCTACTCGTCGGTGAGCCACTTAGGGTTCGTCGTCCTCGGCATCTTCGCCATGACCGCCGCTGGCATTCAGGGTGGTATCCTGCAAATGGCGAATCATGGCATCAGCACGGGCGGCCTGTTCCTCGTCGTTGGTATGCTGTACGAGCGCCGTCACACCAAAGCGATGGACGCTTACGGCGGTATCTGGAAGGCGCTCCCGCTGCTCGGCGGCCTGATGCTTATCATCACCCTGAGCAGTATGGGCTTGCCCGGCTTGAACGGCTTCGTTGGCGAGTTCACCATCCTGCTCGGCTCGATGAACAGCGGCGTGCTCGGCTTCTTCTTCACGATGTTCGCCACGCTCGGTGTGATTTTGGCGGCGATTTACCTGCTCTACATGTTCCAGAAAGTCTTCATGGGCGAACTGGACAAGGAAGAGAACAAGCACCTCGAACCGCTCCACTGGACGGAAATCGCCGTGCTGGTTCCGATCATCATTGCCATTTTCGTGATTGGCTTGCAGCCCGCGCCGTTCTTCGACACGATGAATGCGACGGTCAGCCACGTGGTCACGCAGGTTGGGCAGTACATCCCGACCGCCACCGCGCGCAACGTCTCGCCGTAAGGAATTAGGGATTAAGCGATGACCCCAAGTTTCGCAGACTTAAATTTAGGCGTCGCGCTGCCGGGAATCCTGCTGGCGTTGTGGGCGGTCGTGCTGCTGCTGATCGACCTGTTCGTCAAGCAGAAGGAACGGGTCGGCTGGCTGGCGATTGCCGGTATCGTCGTCGTCTTCGTGATCGACGTGCTGACCTACAACAATAACCAGACCGCTTTTCTGGGCATGTTCATCGCCGATCCGTTTAGCTCGTTCATGAACCTCGTGATCCTGTTCACGGCGGCGATCAGCATCCTGTTGAGCATGGATTACGTCAAGCGCGCGGGCATGGAACGCGGCGAATACTACGTGCTGCTGCTGTTCACGACGGTCGGCGGCATGTTCATGGCGAGCGCCAACGACCTGATCGCGGTGTTCGTCTCGCTCGAACTGTTGAGCATTCCACTCTACGTGCTGGCGGCGTTCCGCGCGCCGAACGTGAAGTCCGAAGAAAGCGGCATGAAGTATTTCATCCTCGGCGCGTTTTCGAGCGCCTTCTTCGTCTACGGCGCGGCGCTGATCTACGGCGCGACCGGGACGACCAATCTGCCGCAGATTTTCGCGCAGATTGGCAGCGCTATCGCCGGACAGGGGCAGGGAACCCTGCTGCTGCTGCTCGGCTCCGGCTTGATCCTCGTCGGCCTCGGCTTCAAGGTCGCGGTCGTGCCGTTCCATATGTGGACGCCGGACGTGTACGAAGGCGCACCCACGCCGATCACGGCGTTTATGAGCGTGGCGGCGAAGGTCGGCGGTTTCGCGGCGCTGCTGCGCATCATGATCGTCGCGCTGCCCGCGCTTCAGGTGGGCGCATCGACGTTCGCGGCCTGGCAGAACGTGATTGAGCTTATCGCGGCGGCAACCCTGATCCTCGGTAATTTCGTCGCGCTCTCGCAGACCAACGTCAAGCGTCTGCTGGCCTACTCGTCGATTGCCAACGCAGGTTACATCCTGATGGCAGTCGCAGCGGCGGGTTCGCCCGGCATCGGCGATCAATCGGCGCGCGCCGCGCTGATCTACCTGCTCGGCTACATGTTCACCAACCTCGGCGCGTTCGCAGTCGTGATCGCCATCGAGAAGGATGACGGCACGGGCACAAATCTGGACGATTTCAAGGGGCTGTCGAAGAGCCGTCCGACACTGGCCGCGCTGATGGCGATCTTCATGCTCAGTCTGATCGGTATCCCGCTCACGGGCGGATTTATCGGCAAATGGTTCGTGTTCTGGGCTGCGCTCAACGGCGGGCTGACTGTGCTCGCGGTGATCGGCGTGCTGACGAGCGTCGTGAGCGCCTTCTACTACGCGCGCGTGATTGTCAACATGTACCTCGCGGACGGTGAGGGCGAGCCTGCGGTCGGCGAGACCAATCGCGTCAACTGGGCGGTCTACATCGCTGCCGCTGGCACGATCCTGATCGGCATCGCGCCGTTCGTCGTGACAGCACTCAGCGACCGCGTAGCACTCCTCGCCGCTATCGTTCACTAAACTTGCTGCAATCTGAGCTATCTTCGCAGGGGCACGATCCATCGTGCCCCTGCCGTTTGTGTACGATTTTGGAGCCAGTTTATCGGAACATGGGAGGTCTGGTGATAATGTAGATCAGCGCGAACACGATCACGAGAATGGCGGTGCCGAGCACATACGCCGTGATAGCATTGGTGCGCAGGGCTTGCGGCGATGCCGCATCAAACATGCCGCTTTGAATGTACGAGGTCGTGGGTTCATCCGGCAGGTAGCGCACCGTAATTTGATCGCCAACTTTGAGCTTCTTGTACTGGTTCAAAGGAACCTGAGCTTCACGCTCAAAGCTCTGGGCTTCGGCGGTTTGATATTGATAGGTAATGAAGTAAAGTACCACGCCGTCCGTCAGATAATCGGTCATGCGCCTGTTGGTGATCTTCGCCTCGGTATTGACGCCATTCGTCTCAATTCGGTCATCGGTGACGATCTGGCTCTGAGCGCGCTTTTGATACCGCCAACCCATGACCAACAGCGCAATGCCGAGCAGCCCAAAAAAGCCTGCGATTAAATAGACTAGGAAGGCTTGGCTTGGATCCATCAGCATGTGCATACGCTCCTGTGCAATTGAAGGCGACGAGCATTCAAAAACCTCGTGGGGGAATAGCGTTTCTGCTTTAAAATTCTCTTGTGACTGGTACACCGAAATCTTAGCACCATCACGCGATTTGCACCAAACAGATAGGTTCTTTATGCAGCGTAACCAGCGCGACGGCGCAATCCTGATCCTGCTCTCGGTTGCCGGGTATTCCTGCTTCTCGATCTTCACCAAGATTCTGCTGGCGCGCGGCGAGCAGCCCGTCAACATCGCTTTCTGGCGCTACCTGTTCACGCTCGTGATCTTCTGGGCGCTGGTGCTGTTCCGCCGTGTGCGCACACCTGTCCGCACTTCGACGCCGCTGCCGCGCGTGCGCCTGCTGCTGCTCGGTACGCTGTTCGCGGGCGAGGCGCTGGTCGCCTTCTTCGGGTTCGAAAAGCTGCCCGCCGCGACCTTTACCGTGCTCTTTTACAGCTATCCGGCAATCGTGGCGATCCTCGAAGCCTTTCTCGGCGAGCGGCTCTCGCCTGTCGCGTGGCTCGCGCTCGTGCTGACGCTGATCGGCATTGTCCTGACCGCGCCGGACTTCAGCGCCGGATTGGGCGGCGGCAGTCTGCTTGGCGTGGTGCTGGCGCTGCTGGATGCCTTTCAGGTCGCCGTCTACTTCCTCCTGAGCAGCCGTCTGATGCGCGGCCATCCCGACATGCTCGAAACGAGCGCGTGGACGGTCACCGGGGCGTTTATCGTGCTGGTCGTGATCGGGCTGGTGACCAATGGATTAGCCCTGCCGCAGCCCGATTCGTGGCTGTTGGTGCTGGCGATGGCGGTGATCGGGACGGTGCTGCCTGTCTTTGCGCTCAACGCCGGGATTCAGAAGCTCGGCTCGACCCGCGCCGCGATCATCGCCACGTTTGAACCCGTGCTGACGGCGATCCTAGCGCTCACTTTTCTCGGCGAAATGCTCCTGCCGACCCAGTGGCTCGGCGGCGCGATCATCATTGCCAGCGTGATTTTGCTGCAACTGCGCCGTCCGGTCGCGGAAGATACCGAGCAGACTGCCCTGGCACGAGAATGAAGGTGAAATCGTTCCGCTTGGCGTCACGGCGGTTCATTTCTATAATCTTGATAGGGACAGTTTGAGGTTGACCGTATGGCGCAAAAGCGTAAACGTGATCCCGTAACGCCGGAGATGCGCAAGCGTCTGCTGGCGAACCGCGACGGACGAATCACGCCGAACCAGTGGCTTGATCTGATTATTCAGCCGTTGATCGTCGTGATGGTACTGTTTGGCGTGGGCTTCCTCGTCTTTGGCGAGTACATGCTGGCGCTGTTCGATGATGCCTGGTGGCTAATCCTGCCGATTATCGCCCTGCTGGTCTTCCTGCCGGGGATTCTGCGCGCCGTTCGCTATGCCCGGATGCCCGTGCATTTCGCGCGGCTGGAGGCGGGCGTCCAGCCCTGGTGGGGTTTCTGGAGGCCAGTCGTCTTTTACGATGCTGCCGATCACCCCGTGACGTTTCTACGACGCCTCGCTCCGCGTCCCGCGCTGCGCGTCAGCGAACCGTATATCGTCTACTACCTCGACGAGCCGCAGGGCAAAGTCCTGTTGAGCGCCGCACCCGCCGAGCACGAGGACGCAGAGTCGTGGCTGCCGACCAGAAACTTCGACATCCGGCAGGAGCGCCGCTTCCGACGCAGCTAATTCTTACGAATTTCATATGTAACGCCAAAACCCCTCTAACGCGCGTTTGCTATTGTATAGTTGTAATGCTTTCTGAGAGATTGATTCAGAGAGGTGTATGATGGCAAACGAAATCACTCGTTGGAATCCCTTCCGTGAGATGGCGAACATGCAGAACACGTTCGACCGTTTCTTTGACGATTGGCGTCCGTTCTCGAACGATTGGCGGCCATTCTTCGGCGAAGGTCTCAACGCGAACATCCTGGCGATCAATGCTCACGAAGACGACAAGCAGTACACGGTCACGACTGAACTGCCGGGCGTGAAATCCGAGAATATTCACGTCAGTCAGGATGGCGATTATCTGCTGATTGAGGCGGATGTCCCTGAGGAAACGACCGAGCAGCAGGACGAGAATAAGCGCTGGCTCGTGCGCGAGCGCCGCAGCGGTCACTTTACCCGCCGTATCCGTCTGCCGCAGAACGTCGATTTCGCCAAGTCCGAAGCGAACTATCACGACGGCGTGCTGACGCTGACCCTGCCGAAATCGGAGAGTGCGCAGCCACGTCAGATTCCGGTCAAGACGGGGAATGGGAACGGCAGCGCGACCAACACGGTCAGCAGCACCGCCGCCCAGACCAACAAGAAGTAATCTGAAGCTGTAAGCAACGAGCGGCGCGTCCACCTGGACGCGCCGCTTTTGATTCTGCTTATCGTCAGCCGCTAGCGTTCCTCCCAACACTCCCAGGTCATATCGGGAAGCTCTGGTGTCAGCACAGCGCCCTGCATCTCACCGAGCGGCACCCCCTGACAACCGTCGCCTGCCGATTCAGGCGTATAGCGGTAGCCGCGAAATATCCGATTGGCGCGTCCGGTATCGACCGTGAAGGTGTGCGGCCTAAAGCTGCGGTTCGAGAGCGCGACGGTCAGTTTGCCGTCTGGACGCTCAAAGGCGCAGATGCGTAGGTCGTCGTCCGATCCATCGACTTCCACGACGTGCAGCGAACGGCAGTCCCAGGGCATGTGGCGCACGAAACTCCCGACTGCGTACCAGTTGTATTTGTTCCAGACCCAATGCCCCGGCTCCAAACCGGGCGGATAGTGGGCGCTATCCGCGTCACTGAGCGGACGCCAGTAGCCGAGCGAATAACCACTGGCCTCCTCGTTGGTGTAAGGCTTGAGCGCGTGCAGCCAGAACCACGTCGGCGCATCGGCCAGTTGAAACCAGTTCATGATGTTTTGGACGGTGTTCAGGCAGCGCGCGGCGGTGGCTGGGCCGTGCAGATATTCGAACTCGTTACTGAAGCGCGGCTTGCCACTGGGTTCGGCAGGAGGTCGGATGCTGGCCGAATTGAAGCCGATCAGATGGATTACGAGCGCATCGACCAACGTGGCAGATTGCGGATCGCTCAATACAGGCCGGATAAAGGGGAAATCCCAACTCATCGACGTGTCGGCGATAATCTGGATGTTCGGATCGAAATTGCGCACAACGGGAGCAACCGCTTGAAATGCCTTTTGGTAATCGGCTGGCTGATAAGGGCAAGCGGGATAGGTCGCATCCGTAAACGGTTCGGCCTGCATATTCCACATCGAAACGGGGATGCCCGCGTCCCGGAGCGTCTGCAAATCTTCGCGGCAAGCGTGCGCAAA
>DASZXN010000242.1:0-10634 GCA_035545875.1 Phototrophicaceae bacterium | reverse complement strand
TTTCTCAGCGGAATGTGCAAAGCCTACAGCATGAGCGACGATCTGGACGATCTTTGCACCGAGATCACCACCCGTATGATCGAGCTAATCCCGAAAAAGGTCGTGCCGCGCCCCGGCGCGCCTGAACTGCTGACCTTTCTCTACGGTCGCGGCATCCCCTGCGCGATTGCCTCGAGTTCGCCGCTGTCGATCATCGACGCGACGGTGGCGGCGCAGGGCTGGGGCTACTATTTCATCACTCACGTCTCCGGCGACGACGTGACGCACGGCAAGCCTGCACCGGATATTTATCTCGAAGCTGCCAAACGTCTCGGCATGGCTCCGGCGGATTGTCTGGCGCTGGAGGACAGCCCGACCGGAGCGAAAGCCGCCGTCGCCGCCAACATGATCTGCTACGCCGTGCCTGATCTCTCGCACACAACGGTTGCCCGGTTCGCGCAGGTGACGCCGCACGTCTATCCCAGCCTGCACGATGTTCTCGCCACATTGGATGGCTGTTATTAAACACACGAAATGATTTTCGTAGGCGCGCATTGAAAAGGCCCTCACCCTCAATCCCTCTCCCTCAGGGAGAGGGACTTTAAAACCCCGGTCATTGGTCTTTCCCCTTCTCCCTGAGGGCGAAGGGGCAGGGGATGAGGGCGAAAGAATCAGGCGCGAAATTGAACGGTCTTATCCGAAACTCAGGTTACATAGGATGACCGCGTAGGTTGTAGGGGCTGGTTTCAACCCTGCTCCAACAAAACCAATTCACGGAAAGCGACCCAATGCTTAACACACCCACCAAGTTCCAAATCGTCATCACGGCTGACCTGACCGAGCAGGGCTTAGGCATTCTGCGCGGCTCGGACGATGTGGAAATCCAGCAGGTCAACCCGACTAATCTGCCCGCGCTGCGCGAGAAGCTGCAAAACGCGCACGCCCTGATCGCCCGCGACGACGTGATCATCGACCGCGCGCTGCTCGACTGCGCCCCGCGTCTGCGCGTGATTGGGCGGGTTGGCGCAAGCCTGAGCGGGATCGATCTGGAAACCGCGACCAGCCGAGGCATCATGGTCATGAACGCGCCGGGCGTCAACGCGGTTGCCGCTGGCGAACTGACCATTCTGCTGATGCTGGCGCTCAGTCGCGGGCTGATCGACGCGCACAACAGCCTGAAATCCGGCTTCTGGCTGCTGGATCGCAAGCGGCAGGCCGGGACACAGTTAGAGGGCAAGACGCTCGGCTTGATTGGCCTCGGTCGCGTCGGCTCGATTGTCGCGCAGCGCTGCCTCAGCTTCGGCATGAACGTGCTGGCCTACGATCCCTACATTGGCGAAGATCAGCTTGACGACAAGCGCATCGCCCTCGTCAACCTGAGCGAACTGCTGCGCCGCAGCGACTTCGTGAGCATTCACGTCCCGGCGACCAACGAGACACGCGGCCTGCTCCACGAGAATCTGATCAAGCAGATGAAACCCGGCGCGCGCCTGATCAATACCGCCAACGGCAGCATTGTCGATGAGAACGCCGTTGCCGCCGCCTTACGTGATGGCAAGCTCGGCGGCGTCGCGCTCGACGTGTACGCCGAGGAACCGCCGTACAACAGCCCGCTGATCGGCCTGAACAACGTCGTTCACACGCCCCACATCGGCGATAACACCGTCGAGGCGACCCAAGACCTCTCGATTTTGATCGTCACGCAGGTGCTGGATGCGCTGCGCGGCGAGGATTTCCGCAACGTCGTCAACATGCCGTTTGTACCGGGGATGGATTTCGAGACGACGCGCCCGTATTTGCAGTTGGCCGAACGGATCGGTTCGATGATTCACGTGCTGGCGCGCAGCCCGATCCGCCGCGCCGCCGTCGAGTATCGCGGCGACGACGTGAACCTGCTCATCAAGCCCGTGACCGTTGCCATTCTCAAAGGGCTGCTCGCGCCTGTCCTCGGTGACAGCGTGAATTACATCAATGCGCCCGTCCTCGCCGTCGAGCGCGGCTTGCAGGTCACGCAGGCAAAGGGACTCAAATCGGCGGATTACGCCAGCCTTGTGCTCTGCCAGGCCACACTGGAGGACGGCGAGGAAATCACGATTGCCGGGACGCTGCTCGACCGCCGCGAGCCGCACATCGTCCAGATTAACGATTATCGCCTGAACGTCGTGCCGGAAGGTCACCTGCTCATTATGGGCAGCTTCGACCAGCCCGGCGTGATTGGTCGCGTTGGTACACTCATGTCCGAGAACGGCATCAATATCGCCAGTTGGCAGACCGGACGCTCCGGCCCCGGCGGTCACACCCTGACCGTGCTTACGCTCGATGAAGCGCTGCCCGATCCGGTCATGGCGCAGCTAACCGCCCTCGATTTCATTCGCCACGCCCATCAGGTCAAGATTTCATGACGGACGTTGAAGCGAACAAGGCGCTGGTCGAGCGCTATCTGGCGATGTGGAACAGCGGCGACGAAACGATTGCCGACGAAATCCTCGCTCCTGACTGGCAGGATCATAATCATCCTGAAGTTGGCAGCATCGAGGATGTCAAAACAGCGCTGCGGGCGACGCGCAAAGCCTACCCGGATTTTCACATTACCACCGAGGCGATCCTCGGCGAGCGTAACGTTGTCGCTCTGCGCGCGCTCGTCCACCGGAGCGGCAGCACCTCCAAAGTCGTCTGGTTCGTGCGCGTCGATGACGGCAAGCTGGCCGAGCTATGGACAGTCGCGGAGCCAGCCCGTTAAATGATGCTTTCGGAAAATGTGAAAGATGAATATTACGCAGCATACATACCCCTCACCCCCACCCCCTCTCCCTGCTTGCGTGGGAGAGGGAAGAATGCAGCACAACGCAGAGTTCGCACCCCTCCCTGAAGTCGGGGAGGGGTTGGGGGTGGGGTTGTATATTTGAAACGTCTCCTCGATCTGCTCTGGCTCGTCCTGCTCGCGGCCTTCGTCTTTGCCATCCCGCCGACTTTTCACGGCGACGAAGCCATGCAAATCTACATGAGCAAGGACTACGCCATCGCCTTCATCAATCACAATCCCGCCGCGTTGATCACGTCGCCGCCCTACGCGATTGACGACGATTCGTATCTGCGCCTGATTAACGGCACGATCAACCGTTATGCCATCGGCCTCAGTTGGCAGATTGCGGGCTTGAATATCAAAGACTTGCCGCCGCGCCCCGGTTGGGATTGGGGCTTGGACTATCCCACCAATGTCGCTACGGGACACATGCCGTCCCCCGCGCTGCTGACGGCTGCGCGCTTCTCCTCGACGCTCTTTCTTGCCCTGAGCGTGATCGTCATGTTCGGCCTGGGTTGGCTCTTTGGCAGGCGAGAATCTCGCCGACCGCTTGCCTATTTCGTCAGCGGCTTGTACACGATCAACCCGGTCACGCTGCTTGATGGACGGCGCGCGCTTCAGGAGGGATCGCTGCTCTTTTTCGGCCTGCTGACCATCCTGATCGCCGTCTGGATCGCCAAGCGCCATGATCAATCTCATAGGGGCGGGTTTGAAACCCGCCCTTACAAGACCGGGGTATCGATCTTCGCGTGGCTCGCGCTGATCCTGAGCGGCGGGCTGGCGCTCGCCAGCAAGGATACCGGGGTCGTCTACATCGCGGCAGCGCTCGGCTGGATTTTCTTTGCCGAGTTCACCCATCTAAGCGGGCGCGCTCTGCTTCTAACCACACTCAAGCTGCTCGTTTCTGGCCTGCTGATAATCGCGCTGTTCATCGCACTCTCGCCCGCGCTTTGGAATGATCCACCCGCCCGCCTGATCGACATGCTTCAGCAGCGCTCGCAACTGCTCGACATTCAGGTGCAGTCCGTCCCCGGCGCGCCGATGACGTTCGCGCAGCGCGTGCAGGAGATCGCCCTCCAGCCGTTCATGACCCCGCCGCAGCATTTCGAGGTGTCCTTCTGGGCAAACTTCAAGCCCGTCACCGACGACGTTGCCCGTTACATGAGTTCACCCTTCAGCGGCTTACAGTTCGGCTTGATCCTCGGCGGCCTGCTGACCATGCTGGCCGTGATCGGCGTCATTTTTACGCTGCGCGGCGACTGGCGCATCGGGATACTCGCGTGGGTGCTGGTGATCGTCGCCAGCTCGCTCGCCAACCCACTCCCCTGGCAGCGTTACTATCTGCCGCTCTATCCGCTGGCCGCGCTGCTGGTCGGGATCGGCATTCACGGCCTGATTGGTCTCTTTGTACGGAAACCCGAACAGCCAGCGGCATTAAGCCACGCTGCGCCGTAAAACCGTTAGAATGGACGTAGGCTGTTCGCGCTGACGGATAAAAGCGGACAGTCATGACGAGACTGAGCTTTACTCGGCACTCAGCACTTTTCAGGAGGTTATATGCGCCCGATTCTGTTTGCGGCGATAGTGTGTGTGCTTGTTCTGGCAGCCTGCGGCGGCACGCCTCAGCCAACCGCGACTCCAGTTCCGCCGACGGCTGTCCCGCCGACTGTCGCGCCCGCCAATGTCTCGGTGGCGACGATGGCGGCAACGCTCGGACTCCCGCAGCCGGGAACGGCCATCATTCCCGATCAGCCGACGCCGAACGCGCCGACCCCGGAGCCGATCAGCTTCACTGACATCACCTTCACGCAGACAGGCGGTATTGCCAACCTCGCGCTGAAGATTGATCTGCACGGTGACGGCACGCTGATCCGCGACGGCAAGACCAGCGCGGTCACGCCAAGCGATATTAAAGCCATCAACACGCTGCTCGACCAGATTCAGTTTTTCGCTCTGCAAGGCATCTTCGTGGGGCCAGGCGCGACATCCGACACCTATACCTATAGCGTCACCGTGACGACGGCGGATCGCAGCCGCACGATTCAGTCGCAGGATGGCTTAACACCGCCGCAGTTGAACCAGCTTTACGACGCGATTCGCAATTTGAACAACTCGTAATTCACAATCGAGCGGGTATTCGGAGAGGCGGTTCATGAACCGCCCCTCCGTTGATGCAGCGCATCAATCAGCAATCCCCGCAAATCACCGTTATCCCGGCACAGCAGCACCGTCCGCATTCCCGTTTTGCGCGCATTCGCCAACGCCAGCGCTTGATCATCGACGACGAGGCATTGTTCCGGCGCGACCTGCGCGTGCAGTGCCGCCAGTCGATAGCGCTGCGCGTCTTTCTCGAAGCGCTCGGCAGTGTCCGTGCCCCAGATCGCGCCTTTGAAATGGCCGATCACGGGCTGAAGCAGAGCGGCAAGCTGCGCGCTGATCGCGTAGCTGATCACGCCGAGCGTCAGACCTGCTGCGTCTAACTGCGCCAGCACGTCAGCCACTTCGGGATAGAGCGCATGGCAATCACGTGAAGCTAAAGCGGGTAGTTCGCGCGACAGGGCAATCAGATCGGTGTGGGCTGGCTCTGGCACTCCGCTCAGGCGAAACAGCGCGCGCGTCGTCCGAAATAAGCCTTCCCACAAGTCAGCCAGGCCGTCGTCGCCGCTCAGATTCAGGTCGGCATAGTAGCTGTCCCAATCGGTGAGCACCTGAGCATAAGCACGCGTCCAGTCGCGCGGCGTCAGGCCGTAACGCTCCGCCATCATCTGACCGAGAGCGCGGCTGTAGCCCCGGCGCAGCGCCGCGCGATCCACCAGCACGCCCGGCACTTCAAAAAACACGTGCGTGATTCTGCTGCTCGAAATCGTCAAGGCAAGCCCTGAATATTGACGATGTAGTTCTGCGGGTTGCCGCCCATCTCCGGCAGGGTGATCGAGAACGGCGTCGTCTGCCCCGGTTCAAGTATGCCTGTCCCAACGGCTTCAGTCGCGCTCGCTGCGCTGGAAGTCGCTTCTGCCGTGCCGGAGGCTGAGATACTTGGCGTGATGTCGGCAAAGCCGGCGGCGATCACGTTCTGCTGGCCGTCAAACACGGTGACAGTCGCGCGCGGCTCGCGGATCGGGTTCTGGCTGATATTCGTGACCGTGCCACTGATCACGAGGCGGTTCAGGTTGTCGAACTGCGACTGATCCGTCCAGGTCATCTCGTTCTGCCCGTAGATCGTTGGGTTATCGGCGTTCGGCTGCCAGTTCTGGCCGCCGAGCGTAACGGTGTAGTTGGTCGCCAGCGAAGGCTGTCCCCCGCCGAAACGCAGGCTGAAAGGCGCGAATCCGCCCGGTGGGATACCGTAGCCCATGATTTTATCGACCGCGCCCTGCACCGTTACGCTGTCCGCGCCGCGCAGATCGACCTCGACGGGAACGTCAGTCACGGTGGTCAGGCCATAGTTGGCGACCTCGCCCGTGATGAAGAATACGCCCGCCGGAGTGCTCCACGTAGCGACGTGCAGAATGCCCAGGCTGCTGTCTTTCGCGTAGGCCAGCGTGGTCAGATCGGTTGGCTGAAGGCTGGCGCTGGCATTGATCGTGAAGCTGTTGACGATGCTCTGCACCAGTTGAAGCTGCGTCGGGTCGCTCGGCAGCAGCACGTCGATCAGCCCGACCAACTGCCCCTGATGCTCGATGAAGGTGTTGTCCTGCTCCGTAGCGCCGCCTGTGCCGGAGCGCAGCCCGGTCATACGCCAGCTTCCATCGCCCATTGCCTGCCGATCCTGCTCAACGTAGCGCCCGGTATCGGGACGCACGGTCGTCTGGTATAGATTGATCAGATCGCCGAAGCTGTTCGAATCGATGTCCTTGCCCAGATTGATCACGGCGAACAGCAGCGACGGCTCGGCGCTGTCCGGCATCGAGAAGGCCGCTGTCGCCAGCGTGGTCGTGTTCTGCTCATAGACCGACCATTGACCGGGCAGTATCACCGAAAATACGCCGCTCGGATGGGTGTAGCGAATCGGCGTCTGGCCGACAGGGGGCGGCGTAGGCGCGAACACCACCGCGCCGCCGCTGCATCCTGCCACCAGCAAACAGATCAAAATCAGCAGCTTCCTGACCATGTTCCTAACCTAATTTCAACAATGATAGTACGGAAGTCCTATTCATCGCGCTGCTCCCCGCCTCTATTCTAGAGTGACAAGTTATGTCACAATAGAAAAGTGAGCACATTGGTGAATAATCATTTGTGAATACGCGAGCATTTTCGTGTATACTAATAACAAAAATCCAATCCCCAATCGACTTTAAAGGCGGCATTATGTATACCAATAACGAGTTGATGTTCCCTCACTATGTTATCCCGTCTTTGAAAAAACTGCGCGGCCCGCAGTGGCAGACGCTCGTCGAGCGCATTACGACCCTTTCAGAATTCCACGAAGAAACGCTCGCCTTCATGCTGATGATGGTGCGGCTGAACGGCTGCGTCGGCTGCGAAACCGACAGCTACCGGGCGATGCGCGGCTGTCCGGCCTGTGCGCAGCAAACCATGCGCCGCTACAAAGGCGATGATGCCGACTTGATCGCCCTGTTCGATCAGGCGCTCGCCGACGTGCGCAAATTCGCGGAAACTCATCCTAAAGTTGGCATTCAGTCCGACGACTTTAAATTCCCATCGCCCATCACTGACTGAGATCGCCCCCTCGATAGATCGACAGAGGAACATGGTGTAACCGAAGGTTGCCTCGCCACGTCCTCGTCGTTCAGCGCCGTTCTCCAATTTATTTAGCGTGGCTAAACAATAGCATCTGCTGCTATACTAGGCGCTTGCATCAGCGATTTCACGGCGAGACGCGATGATTCTGTTTGTCATATTCGTTTTCGGCGCGGTGGTGATCGGCGCGGGAACCCTGTTCGCTCCTGCGTGGCCGACGCTCCATCCACGTATCGGCTTAACCGGGGCGCTGGCGCTCGGTCTGGTGATCGGCGGCGCGATTTTCTGGGCGATGTTGTTCGGCTGGAGCACACTGGCAGTCGATTACCTGCTCTTTGCGCTCGTTTCGGGGATTTTCCTGTTCGGGACGCTCTCGTATGGGCAGAAGCGCGCCGAGAAACGCGGCGAAACGCTCTCCGACGCCGATCAGGGCTGGACGAGCGGGCGCGACCTGATGTTTCTGGGCTTCGCGGCGCTGGTCTTCATCATCCCGGCGCTGATTGTCCCTGTCCCGCTCGACACGGACGCGCAGGGCTTCGGCTATCTGGCGCTGATGGCGAAGCTCGGCGGTGGCTTTGATACGCTCGCGCCGTTTCACCCGGAAATTAGCTATCTGTATTCGCCCGGCTTTCCCGCGCTGGTCGCCTACCTGAGTCATCAGCTTGGCCTGCCGATTTCAATGATCGAAATGGGCGTGGCGGCGGTGCTTTGCTTCCTGCTCATCTGGCTGGCCTACGACTTCGGCTCTGAGCTTGAGGATAAGCGGCTCGGTCGCGCGATGGGCATCGCCATGCTGTGCGGACTCGGCCTGTTCACCGCCTACATGGATTCGCATTTCACGGCGCTGCTCGGCCTTGTGTTCGCGCTCGCCTTCGTGACCTACGTCACGCGCTACCTGAAATATCACTACCCCGCCGATGCGATTGCCGCCGGATTCATGCTCGGCGCGGTCGTGCTGGCGCAGCCGGACGTGACGATCATTCTCGGCCTCGGCTTCGCGCCCTGGCTGCTGACGATGTGGCTCGGCAAGCCGCGCCCGACCCTGAAGGCGTGGCTCGTCCTGTTGATCGGCGTGCCGCTGCTCGCCGTGATCGCTATCGCGCCCTGGCTGATCCACGTCCGCGATCTGCTCGGCGGGAACATTGTCTCGCCCTTCACCCGCGATCCGGGTAACGGGCTGGTGATGATCACCTATCAGGGCGTGATCATCGTGCCGTTTGTGCTCCTCGGCGCGATTGTTGGGCTGAAGCGGCGCAATCAGGCGGCGATTCTCTCGGTCATCTGGCTGCTGCTGATCCTCGATTTCTCGACCACCGGAATCATCCCAACCCTCTTTCCCTGGCTGCCGTTTCTGCGCTACGACTACCCGTTCAGCATCGCCTGGCAGGGGCCGATTATCCCCTACGCGATTCTCGGCGGGGTTGGCCTGCTCTGGCTCTGGGATCGGCTGTTCGAGCGGCGCATCGGCGCGCGACTGCATCGTGTTGCGCCTGTCCTCCTCGGTGCGCTGATTGTGCTGGCGGTCGCTGCCTCCGTCATCAGCCCCAGCCTGATCGCTTTCAGCAAAAACAAGGTTGGCTTCTTCGGGGCGTTCTCGTCGTCGGCGGACGTGGCGGCGATGGAGTGGATCAAGGCCAATACGCCGAGCGATGCCCGCGTCCTCAACTATCCCGGCCCCAACGAAGCCGACTGGGTTCCCGTGATCAGTGAGCGTGACAGCGTGTACTATCGCCCGCAGCCGTTTTTCCAGAATACCGGGCAGTCCGAGGCGGAGCAGCAAAAGCTGATGGCCTTCTGGCAAGACCCGGCGAACCCTGCCAACGCCGATTTGCTGCGCGGCGATCACATCAGCTACGTGATCGTGCCGCAAATCATCAGCGACCCGGCCAGCATCGCCACGATGGTGCGCTGGCGTGCGCCACTCCCCGGTGAAGTGCAGATGCAGTCGAAGATCAGCGACGCGCCCTATCTGACGAAAGTCTTTGATCAGGACGGCGCGCAGGTGTGGGCGGTCAAAGCGCAGTAGGCGCTTATTTCAGCTTGAGGCGAATATAGGACTCGCAAAGCTCGTGAATGCGAAGCCCTGCGGCATCTAACATCGCTTTGTCTTTAGCCCAATCCGTATCCGTGCTGTTCACAATCGGCGGTGTTGGTGTATGTGCTAATGCGACAGCGATCAGTTTTCGATCTTCTTTGTCAGTTACAGCCACTTCGGGCGCGACAACGGCATATCCATCGCTGTCATATGCGATTTGCAGTTCGATCAACCGAAGATCACGCGGCTGCGTCTCCAGCCTGTTCAGCCATTGATGGGCAAGGCCGCCTTTGAGAATATTAGCGCGGTACTCTTTGATAATTCGATAGTCTAGGTCAACGACGAGCTTGTTCGTGCTTTCAATAAATTCGCGCAGCCACGTTCGACAAGCGGAGGCGCAATCAAGTTCTTCGATTGTCGCGGCTTTTGAAACATCAAAATCTACTTTGACCCAAACATTTGTATCAACAACATACTCAGTCACCCGACGATAGCTCCTGGCGGCGGCGTTGGATAGCGGCTTCCATCATGGCGTCTAAATCTCCGGCGAGATCGCCAAAGAAGTTCGGCGGCCAGTTGTGAATCTGACCGTATTCATCAACTTCGACAGGCTGAATTTTCGATCCATCTGCCCCTGCTTCACAAAAATAGGCTTTGATGTTTTCCGGCGTCGCAAATGGATGATCGACTTCAGCAATGCGTCGCTGCATTCGGCGCAGCAGATGTTCGCTGTGGCTTTCAATGATGAGTTGCAGGTGGCGCTTTTCAGCGACTTCAAGAAAGAGATCGGCAAGTTTGGCTTGTGCGCTTGGGTGAAGATGAAGTTCTGGTTGCTCGATGAGGACGATAGAGTTTTGAGGAACAAAAAACAGCATTGTTAAAACTGGCAAAACTTGAGAAATACCAAAGCCTACATCGAGTAGGGAATGGAAAACATCTTCAGAATACATTTTGATGCGTGTTTCATAAAATCGTTTATCGCGATCAATAGCTTCAATTTCAAAATCACTAGTTAGCCCTAATCTTTCGAGCCAATTTGTTACTTCTTCTAACAAAGTGATATCTTCAGAATGTCCCCTTTTTGACGCTACTAATGCCTCGATAGTATTTTTCCCG
>DASZXN010000241.1:0-3616 GCA_035545875.1 Phototrophicaceae bacterium | reverse complement strand
ACGGGCATTGCCCCCTTGATCGGCGCGCGCCTGACCGGGCTGCTCTCGCCGTTTCCGCTCTACACGGCGATTCTGGCGGTCTTTGCGCAGCGATCCGCCGGCGCATACCCGGCGATCAAGGTCGTGCGCGGTCTGCTCTATGGGCTGTTCGGCTTCGCGGCCTGCTTCTTTTTGCTGGCGACGCTGCTGGTTCCACTGGGGCTTGCCGGGGCATTCGTGATCGGCCTGCTCGCGGTGCTGGCATTTCAGGGGGTGTCGCTTTGGCTGCTGCGCCGAACTTAAGCAAGCCAAAGCTTGTAAAATGTCCAGAACGCCTTATCATTTATAACAATTACAATTTATATAGTTAGGGAGAGGGAAGTTCTATGCGTAAGTTGTCTGTTTTACTGCTGATTGTGCTGCTGCTGAGTCTCGTGCTGGTCGGCGTGTCCGGTTCGCTGGCTCAGGTGCAGGATACCGCCACGCCAACCGATACCCTTGCGCCGACCAACTCACCAACGCCGACGGACACGCTCGCGCCCACGAACTCACCAACTGCCTCCGATACGCTCGCGCCCACCAATTCTCCGACCGCATCCGACACGCCAGGGCCAACGGACACAGCGACCGCGACTGCGACGAGCGGTGCGACCAGTACGGCGGCAGTGACCGAAACCGCCACCTCCACCGAGGAGACGACGGCGGAATCGACCGCCAGCGTGACGCCTTCGCCCACCTCGACACCGACTTCCACAGCAATCTTTGTAACTGCCGCGCCGACGACGTTCACGATCAGAACGCTCAAGCTCGACACAACGCCGCGTATCGCCATCATCTCGGCCTTCGACCCGGAACTCGCGGCGCTGCTGGGGCAAACAACCGTCGAGACGACCTATTACATCAACGGCGTGCGCTTCACCGCCGGACGGCTGGCCGGGCATGAAGTCGTCGAGTTTCTGAGCGGCGAGAGCATGGTCAACGCGGCCATGACGACTCAGCTTGGCCTTGATTATTTCACGATCACGCGGATCATCTTCAGCGGCATCGCGGGCGGCGTCAACCCGGCCTATCACATTGGCGATGTCGTCGTTCCGGCGCAGTGGGCGCAGTATCAGGAGAGCTACGCGGGTCGTCAACTGGACGATGGCAGCTTCGCCACGCCGTCAGCCAACCTCGGCCTCACGCCGTTCGAGTTCCTTTACCCGCAGACGGTCAACGTGCGCTCGGCCAATAACCAGAACGGCGACGATAAGCTCTGGTTTGATGTCGATCCGCAGATGCTGGCGGTCGCGCAGTCGATTACAGGCACGGTGCAACTGAGCACCTGCACGGCGAGCAACGTCTGCCTGACCGACGCGCCACAGGTTCATGTTGGTGGCAACGGCGTCTCTGGCCCGACCTTTGTCGATAACGCGACCTATCGCCAGTACGTCTTTAACACCTTCCAGGCCGACGCGCTCGACGAGGAAACCGCCGCCTCGATGCAGGTAGCCTATGCGAACGAAGTGCCGTTCCTCGCCTTTCGCAGCCTATCCGATCTGGCGGGCGGCGGCCCCGGCGCGAACGAGATCGGCACGTTCTTCCAGTTGGCTGCCAATAACTCGGCGGCGGTGACGGTCGCGTTCCTCAAGGCGTGGACATCGCAATAGACGAAGGTAATTTTGCAGGGGCGCACAGTCGTGCGCCCATAGGCATCAGGATAAGCCCTCACCCTAAATCCCTCTCCCTCAGGGCGAGGGACTTTAAAACCCCAGAAACTGGATTTCCCCTTCTCCCTGAGGGAGAAGGGGCAGGGGATGAGGGCAAAGCCAGAACCTTAAATTGATGCGAATGGGGTGACCCGCTAAATCGCCTCTACGGAGCATTCATAGGAGAATTGCATGACCCTCAAACTCGATCACGTCATTATCGCCGTCGATGATCTCGATCAGGCCGTCAGCGACTATCGCGCGCTCGGCTTCACGACGATCTACGGGGGCAGGCACGCCAGCGGCGCGACCCACAACGCGCTGATCTGCTTTCAGGACGGCACCTATCTCGAACTGCTCGCGCCAACCGGCGATTCTGCTCAACCCGGTGCAGTCGATTTCAGCCCGCTCTTGCAGCATGGCGAGGGACTGGTCGGCTACGCGCTGCTCTCGCATGATCTGCTCGCGGACGCCGAAGCATTGCGCGCACGCGGCGCGCAAATCGGCGAGGTTGGCGAAGGGCGGCGACTGCGTAAGGATGGGATCGAACTGCGCTGGCGCACGGCTGAACTGGATGGCGTAAAGTCGCCGTTTCTGATCGAGGACGTGACGCCGCGTAAGCTGCGTGTGCCAGACGACATCGATACGGTCACGCACAGCAACGGCGTGACCGGGGTCGCGCGGCTGGAAGGCGCGGATTACGACTCGACGCGCGGCAATCAACACCTGACAGGGTTGATCCTCGCCGCCCCCAGGCTGATCGCCTTCGACGCGGAGCGCGCCCACAACGTCAAGCTGATCGCCGAGTAAATCGAGCGCTATTTGCAGTTGATCGGCAGATGCAGCGTCTCGATTACGTTGTATTCGAAATCCGATTCGACCATACCTTTGGCGGCATCGTAGCTCGAATAATAGTAGCCGAAAGTCAGGTCGGCGCTGTAGGCGACGGCTTCGCTGCTGCTGGCTTTGGTGCAGGTGAAGGTCTGGTTCGACGCGACAACAATCCCGGCGCTTCCCGACACGTCCTGCGACGGTGAATTCGGGACGCTCGCGGGGCTGATCGCGCTCGTGGCCTGCCACGTTCCATCCAATGACCAACTGGATAACGCGCCCTGTTTGGGCGCAGGCGTGCTGATGTTGGGCGCGACGGCTCCGCCGAGCGCGGGCGGATCAAACGAATAGCGATAGACCGCCGCGTTCGCCTGAAACGGCGTGTTGACGGCTTCGTCGCCGTTGGAGCCTGTGCCGCTCAGAGTGAAGGCGAAGCCCGCTTCGTGGACGACAATGGCGCTGGAACGGGTAATCGGCGCGGTCAGCGTGACCTTGCCTGTCTTTGGATCAACGTCGGCGCGAGTTGGACTGAGCGGCATCACCGTCTGCCCGGTGACGCTCATCAGCGCGACGACGTGACCATTAGTTGAGTTGTCAGCAGTGATCTGAAGGATCGCCGGGCTGTTGAAATGCAGGCCATCGGGCAGCAGTTGATAGGCGGCGAGCGGCGTTTCGCCCAATGCAGCCAGCGCGCTATCGCCGATGTTGAGCGGCTGGATTGAGATCGCAGAAGCGGCAGTGTTCGCCGGAAGCGCGCCCTGCGCGATCAGCAGCGTGACCTTGCCATCGGATGAGGTGACGGTATCATGCTGCCCCTGCGCGACCTTCGTCGCCAGCGCGTTGAGATCGACGGCAGTCGGGGGAGCGGTCGGGGCTGGTGTCCCGGCAGCGGTGGGCGGCGCAGAGGTCAGCGTGGCGGTTGGTTGGGCGGGACTGCCGCAGGCCGCGAGGACGATGCCCAGTAGAATCAGAACGGCGATGCTGCGCTTCATGAACCCTTACCCCTCTTTGCCCGATGGAAATCCCCTCGCATCATTGTACGCGATAACGATTCGCGCCGCACCTGAAGAAGAACCGTTTTGATGCCTAACGTATAACGTCAATCTGCTGGCGGAATG
>DASZXN010000240.1:0-1619 GCA_035545875.1 Phototrophicaceae bacterium | reverse complement strand
AATAACAACTTTAAAGGCCATGCCATGCTCCAATTGTTGCAATCGAGTAAAACCTTTAGGCGTTTAATCCAACAACATCGTTTGCCCCGCCCGACGTTCAAAACGTCGGGCTATGAAACCCAAGCCCTCTTCAGAGGGCTGACAAAACCATTCTTTTTCTCCAGCCCGCTTTAGCGGGGTTGGTTTTGTTAGCCGGATGCTTTAGCGTCCGGCGAGTCCAGCGAGCAAATTCACTGCTTTTGATACAACTGCATCGCCGTGCCGTAGACGTTGAACGGATAGGCTGTGATGAGCTTATATTCGTCGGCGAACTGCGGCTGTTTCGCCAGCCCCTCGCGCACGAAACCCTCCATCGTGACGAGAAAATCGGGCTGGGTGTCGTAGATCAACTGCGGCGGGATGGCGTAGTTCTGATCCGAGGCAATCAGCGACGGATCAATCGGGTAGTAGCGTGTCAGTTCCGGCGTGACCAGCCCAATCGTATCGACAATCGTGGCGCGGCTGAAGTAGCCAATCGTGCCGATGTCGGCGGAGGCGACGCGCGTCTGCGCCGTGACCTTGAGATCGTCGTGCAGATGCTCGCCCATTTGCTGATAGAGCAGTTCGAGCGCGTTCCAGGCCATCGTCGGCGCGGGACGATCCGGCCCCTGCTCAGGATGGAGCGCCCACGCATGGAGTGACGTACCAATCCAGACGACACCGATGATGCCGACGATGACGGGCGCGAACCGGAACGCGGATTTATCACGCAGCGGCGGGCTGATCAGCGCCCACGCGCCGATCACGAGGCCGAGCATCAGCGCGGGCATGGGCGGCGCGAGATACCAGCGGAACATCAGCGGGTTCAAAAGGCTGAAGAAGGCGAAATAAATCCAGGGGTAGATCAGGAAGGGCAGCAGGCGCGGCAGCTTGCGCGCGACGTAAATCAGCGCGAAGATGCTCAGGATCAGATAGACGACGGCGGCGATCATCGTGCCAAGCGAGCCGAAGGCATCGAACTCGAAGAAGGGTGTCGAGTAGGTCTGGATCAGGCGGACGAGCGCTTCACCGGGCTGAACGAGATAGACGTAGCGTTTGGCGGTGACTGAGTTGGGGATGAGCGCGTGAAAGTAGACGACGCTGAAGATGATCCAGGGCAGCATGACGATCACGCCCGCGATCCACGTGCGCAAGGGGATGCGCTGCAAAATTGGCTTCGCAGATGAAGCGCGCCAGCCCGCGATCAACTGGAACAGGAACAGCGGCGCGATCCACAGCACCGCATCGACGCGGGTGAGGATGCCGAGCGCCGCGCAGACCCCTATACCGATCTGCGCGCGCGGCGAGTCGCGGCGGGTAACGTAGAGCCACGTCGCCACGACCATCCAGAGGATGTTGACGCTCGTCTCCATGCCACCAATCGCGAAGGTGACGCTCATCGGCGCGATTGCCCAGAGCAAGGCGGGTAAGGCTGAAATCCAGATATTTTCGATGACCGTTTGCGCGATCAGGAAGATCAGCGCGACGGTGATGGCGTCGGCGGCGGCGCTGAGAATGATCGCGTACCACTGGAAATCCTCGCCGCCTGTGATTTTGCTGACCGCCGAGAGCATCAGCGTAAAGAGCGGCGTGGTCGTGCC
>DASZXN010000239.1:0-1672 GCA_035545875.1 Phototrophicaceae bacterium | reverse complement strand
TGAACTGCGGCGCGGGCTGGACGTGCTGCTGGCGCAGCCGAACATCGATACGACGAAAGTGGCTTACGTCGGTCACGATTTCGGCGCGATGTACGGATCACTGCTGGCTGGGGTCGATGGGCGGGCGCAGGCTTACGTATTTATCGCCGGAGCGTCGGACTTCAACCAGTGGATGCTGTTCGGTGTGCCCGATGATCAGGCGGGACTGAAGGATTACGAGGCCAAGATGGAAACCATCGCGCCGACCCAGTTTGTCGCTCAGGTCGCGCCTGCCGCAATTTTGTTCCAGTTCGGCAGCCAAGACCCGTATACGCCCGAAGATGATTTCCTCGCCTTTTACAACGCGGCATCCGACCCGAAGGAACTGAAGGTCTACGAGAGCGATCATCCGATGGCGAGCGACGAAATCCGCACCGACCGGATCAACTTTCTGGCAACGACGCTCGGCTTGAAGTCGAGCTAAACGGCCAGCGGAGGCGCAGAGCGCGTGTTTCGTAAGCATGGACTTTGCTCCTCCGTAAGTTTACGGATTTTAGTCCATTGCTGGTGCTGCTGCTTGTTCGATACAGGCTGTGTGGTTATAGTCAGACTTCTGTTTTCGGGACGCAGCGGGGGCGCGGCATGAAAGTCATTCAGGTGGGGATTGGCGGCATGGGACAGGTGTGGTTGCAAACTGTCCATGACGCGCCGGAAGTCGAATTCGCCGGATTTGTCGAGATTAGCGACGCCGTGATCGAGGCGCAGGTCATCCGCTTTGGGCTGGATCGCGGTTTGATCTTCAAAACGCTCGACGAGGCGCTGAAGGCTGTTCATGCCGACGGCGTGATCAACGTAACGCCGCCGCAGTTCCACCAGGATGTCTCGATCCGCGCACTCGAAGCAGGCATCCCGGTGCTGTCCGAGAAGCCGCTCGCGCCGACGCTGGCCGAAGCGCAGGCGATTGTCGATGCGTCGAACCGCACCGGCGTGCTGCACATGGTCACGCAAAACTATCGCTACTCGGTCGCGGCGCAAACGCTCAAAAAAGCGCTCGATCCGGCGGTGGTGGGAGCAATTTCATCCGTCGCAACAGTCTTTTTCAAAGGGCCACATTTCGGCGGCTTCCGCGAAGAGATGGCTTACCCGCTGATTGTCGATATGTCGATTCACCACTTCGACATGCTGCGCTTTTTCCTCGACGCCGATCCGGTGTCAGTGTTCGGGCGAAGCTGGAACCCGCCCTGGAGCTGGTTCAAAGGCGACGCCTCGGCCTCGGCGCTGATTCAATTTGGCGGCGGGGCGACTGCCACGTATACCGGATCGTGGTGCGCGACCGGAAACGAAACTCCCTGGAACGCCGACTGGCGCTTTGACTGTGAGCAGGGCGTTGTCACGCTGATCAACGATCAGGTCTGGTTCTATCCGCGCGACTCCAACGCCGCGCCGCGCCGGATCGAGCCAGTGACGATGCCGCTCACCGCGCAAGCGTATCTGCTGCACGAGTTCTCTGAGGCAGTGACCGATGGCGTTGCTCCGACGACGACCTGTCAGGACAACATCAAGTCGCTGGCGATTGTCTGCAATCTGGTCGAATCGTTCCAGACGGGCAACGTCGTCAAGATGTAGGGTGAGACAGTAAGCACCGTGACTTCTAGAACTGGGTCGCCAGCCAACCGAGATCAAGGGTTTGAGT
>DASZXN010000238.1:0-10333 GCA_035545875.1 Phototrophicaceae bacterium | reverse complement strand
GGGGTTGGGGTAGGGTCAGCTTTTTCACCGTATAATGAGTTCATCCAAAAGGATCAACCCATGTCTCGACGCGCCCTTCTCTCGCTTGCGCTGCTGATCGTCGTCATTGCCGTCATCGCGGTGATTATTTTCGTTGACGTGTCCGTCTGCGCCTGTGCCGCGCTCCCGCCCACGCCGACTTCTGTCCCGGCAGGCGCGACTGCTGAAGCCGACACCCGCTCGATCCTGTTCATGTCCAATCGCAGCGGCAACTGGCAGATTTACGCCATGAAGCTGGCCGATCACAGCGTCACAGACATCAGCAGCAGCAAGGCCGACGATGGTTTCGCTTCATATTCCGCCGACGGCGGTGCGCTCACCTTCCTCTCCAACCGCGACGGTGCGCTCAACCCCTATATGATGAACGCCGACGGCAGCGATCAGCGCGCTGTCGCCAATGACCTCGGCACGATCATGGCGGTCGTGACCAGCGGCAGGCTCAACTGGGGCTACACCTACAGCGGCGATCAGCAAACCGCCTTCGTCAGCCTGCGTGACCTGAACCTCGAAGTCTATACGAAGGATGCGCAGGGCGAGCATAACCTGACCAAAAACGGCGCGGTCGATTGGTTCCCCGCGTGGTCGCCGGACGGCAAGCAAATCGCCTTTGGCTCCGACCGCGACGGCAATCAGGAAATTTACGTCATGAACGCCGATGGCAGCCTACCACGCCGTCTGACCAATGCTCCCGGCGACGATCTCTACCCGATGTGGTGGAACAGCAGCATCGTCTTTATGTCCGACCGGGGCGGTCTGTTCGACAAGGGCAAAATCGGCCTCTATCTGCTCAATCCCAGTGACGCTAACCCGCAGGCGCAGCCCATCAGCACCGACACAACCATCGATAAGCTGGGCGAGCAGTTCTCCGGCGGATCAGCGCTGTATGCCTCGAACCGTACGGGACACTGGGACGTGTATCTGGCTGATGGTCAGACCGAAACCGACCTGACCGCTGGCAGTGGCGACAACCTGTTCCCGATTTGGCATCCGTGAGCCGGACACAGCGCCCATATCCACATCCTGAATGAGCAAGCCCGCCTCCTGAAGTTAGCCTATTATGCCTGTTTTCTCCCTGCGCGAATCTGGTTTATGATAGGAAGCAGGAAGTAATGTTTCGATATATTTCTCGTTTCAGGAGAGGCGAACATGATCAAGGAATTTCGCGCGTTCATCATGCGCGGCAACGTCATCGATCTGGCGGTCGGTATCATCATCGGCGCGGCCTTCAGCGCGATTGTGAATTCGCTGGTCAACGACATCATCATGCCGCCGATTGGCTACATCCTGCATGGCGTTGATTTCTCCAGCCTGTTCATCGCCCTCGACGGCAAATCCTACCCCTCCATCGACGCGGCGAAAACGGCGGGCGCGGCGACGATCAACTACGGCCTGTTCATCAACGCCCTGATCAACTTCGTGATCGTCGCCCTCGCCGTGTTCCTGCTCGTCAAAGCCGTGAATGCCATGCTGGAACGCTTCAAGAAGGAAGAAGCCGCCGCGCCGACCGCGCCTGCCGAGCCTCCGGTCGAGGAACGTCTGATCGCGGCCATCGACAAACTCACCAACGTCATGGAGCAGAAATCGTAAGCTCGTTTTTGCTATAATCCGTCCTTTGCCGCGCAAAGACGGAGCAGCAGATGGGCACAGGCGTGCTGATTTTAGTGCGGCACGGACAGTCGCAGGCCAATCAGGAGAACCGCTTCACGGGCTGGACGGACATCGCCTTGAGCGAGGTGGGCGTCGCCGAAGCGCGTCACGCTGGGGAGCTGCTCAAAGCTTACCGCTTCGATCATGCCTTCACGTCAGCGCTGGTGCGCGCTCAGGAGACGCTGCGCATCATCCTCAGCGTGATCGACCAGACCGATCTTCCGATAGACAGTGACGCCGCGCTCAACGAGCGCAACTACGGCGATCTGCAAGGGCTGGACAAGGACGAAACCGCGCGGCGTTTCGGCGCGGAGCAGGTACAGTTATGGCGGCGCGGCTATGACATCGCGCCGCCCAACGGCGAAAGCCTGCGCGCGACCCGCGCCCGCGTCGTGCCTTATTACGAGGCGCACGTCCTGCCGCTGCTCAAGGACGGGAAAACCGTGCTGCTGGTCGCGCACGGGAGCAGCCTACGCGCGCTGATCATGGCGCTCGATCATTTGACCGAGCGCGACATCCCCGCGCTCGAAATCCCGACGGGCGCGCCAATCCGCTATTTGATCGACCCAGACGGCACACCCGTCGAGCATCATTACCTCGAAGCGCAGCAATAATCACGCCTCGTAGAGACACGATGTGTCGCGCCCTGATTTCGCGCTGCCAGTTGTGTTGCAAATCCAATTATGTTACAATATATATTGCCAAGTTGAGTTTGGAGGTCATTATATGACTCAACCACGCGATCCAGAAACACGTCCCACTGATCCCACGCCGATTGATCCGCCGCCGCCGCCGACTATCAACCCGCCAACCCCGCCCATGATTGACCCGCCGCAGCCGCCGACCATCAATCCACCGCAGCCACCGGGCATTGAGCCGCCGCGTCCGCCGGAAATCGAGCCGCCGCGTCCGCCCACGATTGATCCGCCCGGCCAGCCGCCCGTCATCAGGTGACACCGGACTCGGATGGTTGTGATTTCTCCGGGCGCAGCCGCCGCCAGAGGCGCGTCCAGCCTGCCGGGTTGATCAGGCCGCCGGGCAGATAGACGATCACGATCAGCAGCACGAGGCCGTCAAACACGCCGCGATACTGCTGCAAGAAGCGCAGGACTTCGGGCAGCGCGCCCAGCACCAGCCCGCCGACAACCGGGCCGATAAAGACCGTCGTACCGCCCAGAACCGCGTAGGCGAGAATATCGACGGCCTGATCGAACGTCGCCAGGTCAGGCGTAACAATGCGCGTCAGGTGACCGGAGAAAACGCCGCCCGCCGCCGCCAGCATCGCGCTCATGACAAAGACGGCATTCTTGACGTAGACCGTGTTGATGCCCATGTTTTCGGCGGCGCGTTCGTCCTGACGGATGGCGGACATGGCGCGACCAAAGCGCGAGCGATGCAGCCGAATCACGAAATAACTGGCGACGATCAGGAACACCAGCAGTTCCGCCGTCGTCGCCAGCTTGGGAATTCCCGTGATGCCGCGCGCCCCTTTGAGCAGGACGAATGGCGTCGTATCGCCCGTGAGCGCCTGCCGAATCCCGCCTGCCAGCGCGTCAAAATTGAGCAGAACAATGTTGACGATCTCGCCGAAGCCAATCGTGGCAATGGCGAGATAGAGATCGCGCAGGCGCAAAACCGGCAGGCCAATCGGGATGGCGATCAGCCCGGCGACCAGCATCGCGCCGATCAGCGCTACGCCAAGTGGCAGCCCCGCCTGCTGCGTCATCAGCACGCCGACATACGCGCCAATCGCCATGAATCCGGCGTTTGCCAGCGAGAACATGCCTGTGTAGAGGGGCAGGAACATACTCAGGCCAAGAATCGCGTCCACGAGCATGAACTGAAAGACCGTTTCGCTGATGCCGATATGCTGGAAGAAGGTCATGCTGATCCATCTCAACTCGAATGCGGCGCACGCCCTCTAGTGTAACAAGTTACCAGAGATGCGGCACAAGTCGATACGGCACTTTGCGCGTATAGTCGTCATAGCCTACCAAATCTTTCCGCAGCAGCTTCTCCTCGTCAAGGATGCGCCACCCTAGCGCGGGAAGCGTGATCACGAGGAAAATCAGCCCCACCAGCGAGCCGAGCGCCAGCGCCGCGCCGATGATCAGCACCAGATCGCCGACGTACTTCGGGTGTCTGACGATGCCGTACATCCCGGTCGAGATGACTTTCTGCCCCTCGAAGGTCTGGATGCTGCTGGCGGCGTAGGTGTTCTGGTTAAAAACCAGATAGTAGATGTAGTAGCTGAAGACGACCAGCAGATCGCCGATGATCGAGATGAAAGCCGGGACTTGCAGCCAGCCAAAACGGTGCGCGAGCGCCGAAACGATCATCATGATGACGTTGAGCAGAAGCGCGCTGATCAGAAAGACGCGCTGGGCGGTCGTCTGCGCATCGGCAGCGACGTTCTTGCGCCGTTCGAGCAGCGCCGGGTCTTTAATGCCGAGGTACACGCCCTGCCCGTTGGTGCAGGTCAGGAAGATGACGGTAAAGACCCAGCCCTGCCAGTAAGCAAGCGTCCCGGCAGCGAGGCAGAGGATCAGGCCGAATACGATCACGCCGATAATCGTGTTGCGAATGGCGTCCACGTAGAGTTTGTTCACGAGCTTATCTTTCTTCGGCGCACACGCCGAAATCATCATTGGACTGCCGAGTGCTGCCGACGATCATCCGGTCGAACCGGCGCGTCGGCAGCGAGCGCTGTTCGAGCCTGCGTGTTAGCGCGCAGGGAATCGATCCACGACCTCACCGCGCCTGCGTCGGCGCGCGCCAGAAATGGCGTCACCGCGCCGAGCATACGCTCAATCGCCTCCGACGACGCATTGGCCGTTGCCACAATCGCGGCGACGTAATCTTCCCGCTCTGGCGCTGGCTCGACCGCGATCATCAGCTTGAGCAGCGCCGTGCTGGTTCCGCGTAGAATTGCCATGATCACGATACCCGCCTGATCGGGATAGGGCGTCGTGAACACACCTTCCGCGACCCCCTGCCGGACAATCGCGTTCAGCAGGGGCGCGCGCCGCTCGACGATCACGGCGTCGGATTTCTCGCGCACAATCGCGTTGTCGTCCGCGAACCAGACGTGCAGCAGGCCAGCGATCATGAACTGCTGCTCTGCGCGCAGCCGATCCAGCGTATCGAAGCACTGGCGCAGCTTTTCCGGCGCACTCAAGTTCGGATCAGCGACAATTGTCGCGAGCAGCGCTTCAACTTCCGGTTGGCCGCGCTCGATCAGCGCTTCGAGCACGGCGGGTTTCGAGCCGAAATAGTGGTAGAACGCGCCGCTCGACATGCCTAAATCGTTCAGGATGTCCTGAATCGTCATGCGCTCGTAGCCTTTGCTGTAGACCAGTCGCAGCGCTGCGTCGAGAATTTCGTTGCGCTTGGCCGCGTAGTTTTCCGGTTTGACCGTTCGTGCCATCATTTGCCTATATAATAAATAGAGGCTCGGTTTATTTATCCAGTGTAGCTCAAACGAGCGTGTGGGTCAATCCAATTTGGTTAAATGCACAAACGCTGGCTTAAGCGCGGCTCTGGTCGGAGTGGCCGAGCAATCCTTGAGGGCGAAGCAGCAGGATGAGGAAGAAGGCGATAAAAACGACGGCATCGCGGTAGCTGCTGCCGCCAATCACGACGCTGAAAGTTTGCAACAGGGCGACGACAAAGCCGCCGATCACCGCGCCGGGGATGCTGCCCAGCCCGCCGAGCACAATCGCCGTCAGCCCAACCAGCGCGATGTCCTGCCCGACGAACGGCGTCACGCGGGTAAAGGCTAGTCCGTAGAGCAGGCCACCCGCCCCACCCAGTGTCCCGGCGATGAAGAAGGTCAGCAGGTAAACGCGGCTGACGTTGATGCCGAGCAGCCGCGACGTGCGCTCGTTGAAGGCGACGGCGCGCATCTGCCGCCCGACGCGCGTGCGGTTGACCAGATATTGCAGCAGCACCATCAGCACCAGCGAGACGGCCAGAATGATCAGGCGAATCGGCTGGACGGAGACACCGCCGCCCAGTTGAATCGTCTGCGTGGGGATCAAGCCATCGGGGAAATAGGCTTCGGTGGTGCTGAACAGGTTTTGAAAGACCAACTGCGTAATGTTGACGATCAGCAAGGCCGCGCCGATGCTGCTGATCAACTGCGAGATGCGCGGCGCACCTCGGCGGCGCAGCGGTCGAAAGGCGACCAGTTCGAGCACAACGCCGAGCAGCCCCGCGCCGATCATCGCGCCGACGAAGGCCAGCGGCAGTTGCAGGGGCGGCGGCAGGTTCGCGTACAGGACAATCAACAGGCCGATCACCGCCCCAGAGGTGAACACCGCGCTGTGCGCGAGGTTGAGCACGCCCAACACGCTGAAGATCAGCGCGTAGCCGAGCGCGAACAGCGCGTAAATCGTGCCGAGCGACAGCGCGTTGATCAATTGCTGGAGAAGCTCTTGCGTGGTCATGGATAATTTTGTTCAGTATGAAAACGAGAGATTTTTGAACCGCCACGACGCCAAGATCATTTTGTAGGGGCGACCTGTCAGGTCGCCCCTACGGTGTTCACGGAATGCTTACGACGCGGCGGTCGCTTCCGGGGTCGCCATCGACTGCATGGCGACGGTCAGCGGGACAAACTTGCCGCCCTGAACAATCTGCGCAATGGGTGTGTGCGTCGGCTCGCCGTCGGCATCGAAGCTGAACGTCCCAAGCGGCGTCTCGAAGTTCTTGACGTTGCCAATCGCCGTGTTCAGCGCCGCGTGATCGGTGGTGTTACCGCAGCGGATCGCCGTCGCCAGAATCCAGAGACCGCTGTACGCCTGCGCCGCGAACTGATCCGGCACGGTGCCATTATTAGCAGCTTCGAAGGCCGTCATGAACTCCTTGCTGCTCTCGCTTGGATTCGGATTGGCAGGATTCCACGCGCCGCCGACGATCAGCCCTTCGGCGTTCGCGCCCGCCTGCTTGATCACGGCTGCCGAGTTGAAGCCGTTGCCGCCGATGATCGGGCCGGTGAAGCCCTGCGCGCGCGCCTGATTGATAATCTGGACGGCAGCCGCCGCCAGCGCCGAGACCACCAGCGCGTCCGGCTTCTGCGCCAGCGCTTTGGTCAACTGCGTGCTGAAATCGGTATCCGCGCTGGCGAACGTCTCGGTGTCGAGCACGTTGACGTTGTTATCGGCCAGCGCCTGCTTGAACACGTCGTAAGCGCTGCTGGTGAAGTCGTCGTCGTTGCCGTACAGCACCGAAACGTTCTTCAGGCCAAGCAGTTGGGTCGCCTGAGCGATTGTGCCGGGGATCACGGCGGATTCGGGCAGCGAAGCGCGGTGATAGAAGTCACCGAGCGCCTTGCGCAGACCCGTCTGCGTGTTGCTGACGGCCAGCACGGGCAGTCCGGCGTCCTGCGCTACCGGGAAAGCGCCATTCGCCTCGGTTGAGAGTGTCGGGCCAAGCACGGCGACAATGCTCGAATCTTCCGTGAAGTTGGTCATTACACTGATCGCCTGTTTCGCGTCGCCTGCCGAGTCCTGGAACTCGACGTTGAGGGTCGCATTACCCAGATAGTGCCAGTCATTGATTTGCTGCTCGGCCAGCTTGACCGCCGCCTGCTGCGACAGCCCGTAAACCGAGGCCGCGCCGCTCAGGGCGAAGATCGCGCCGACGTTGACGGTTCCGCTCACGTTGGTGGGGTCTGGGCAGGCTTTCAGCATGTCCTGTCCCATGATCGGCGTGCTGGAAGCGGTCGCTTCCGGCGTCGCGTCCTGAGCGAAAACCGCCAATGGCGCTACCATGATCAGCACCAGCAGCAAAGCGAGTACAAACTTTGTGTTCCGCATAGAGAATACTCCTCGATATAAATTAATCTACATCGCTCAACCCAATACTAGCGCAATCCAAAATGCAAGACAACCGTCAGGCCATGTCCATCCTGCCCAAAGCGTCGAATTATGATGAAAGGGTCGTCACGAGGTTGTAGGGACGTGATTTATCACGTCCGCTGTCCCGGACGGCATAGGCAACCGAAGGTTGCACGTCGTTCCTACGAAGGCGGCGGCGCGGTGGATGAAGCCTGCACGCTGATCTGGTAAACGCCCGTGCCGTTGCCGAGCGCCTGAATGATGTAGACGCCATTCACCGTCAGCGGAACGCCGCTCAGGACAGCGGCATTACCGCTCGCGCTGGCCGCCGCCAACGGCTGCCCGCTCGGATCGAACAGCGTCAGCGCGGGACTGAGGGCACTGTCGGCGGAAGCGCTCATCGTGATCGTTACGGCTTGCCCCGCCGACCCGCTGAACAGGTAGATGTGCCGTTCGAACACCGAGAGGTAATTGCCGTTCGCGCTTTGTCCGATTTGCAGCGTCCCCGTCAGCGTGCCCAGCGACGAATAGATCGGCGTTGGCGTGAGCGTTTGTGTGGGTGTCGGGGAGGGCGTGAAGGTCGCGCTTGGCGTGAAGGTCGCGCTCGGCGTGGATGTGGCGCTTGGGGTCGCCGTCGGCACGGCGCGATCCGTGTAGGAGAGCGTCAGGCTGTAGGTCAGGTCGCCGCCCGCGATCCACTGCACCAGCGCGGTATAGACACCATCGGCAGGCAAATCGACGTGCAGATCGTCGCCCTGTGCCAGCGCGTTGCCGTCGGCATCCTCCAGCGTGAGTGTGGCCGCGCCGTCGCCCTTTGTGCTCAGGGTCAGATGTACCGCATCGCCCACCTGCCCATTGAACTGCCAGCCGCGCCGCGCATCCTGCTGCGTCAGTTGGTCGATCTGCGGCTGCCAGCCGATCAGCGCGCGCACCGGTACGGCAGGCGTCGGCGGGGCAGTGCAGGCCGCGCACACAGCAATCAGCAGCAGAACGATCCACAGGCGTCGCATCAGCGCGATTTATCTCATGTGTAGTCAATAGACTGGATTAAAGCGTAAAGGGGAAATCCGCGCAAAAGAAAACGCCGGAGCAGCCTCCGGCATTTTCACACATCTCACGCAAATGGAGTACGTTTACGACGACACCCTGACCAAGTTCAACTGAATGTCGCTGGTTGGACTGCCGTCGGTGATCACCGGGACGTTCGTATCGGTGATGAACAACAGATTGCCCTGCCCATCGCTGATGCGCGCCGAAACGCTGTAGCGATGGCCGTCCTGAATTGCCGAGGCCGGGTAGGAAACCATGAACGGAATCGGAACCTGCGCCCCATTCGTGACGATCACCTGCTCGCCGAGCAGCAGCGACGGCGCATCGGCGACCGACACGTCCTGAAGCTGCACGCGCACGACCGCGTCGGGCGGCAGCGCCATCCGCTCTCGATACGTGACCGTCCCCGTCAGAATCGGCTGCGCGCTCAACGTCAGCGTGCCGCTGTCCGCCGGGATTTCCAGCAGCAGATCGCCCGCATCGCTGAACGAGTAAGTCGCCACCTGGCTCAAATAGCGCGTGAACTGGTCGCCGAGCGAACCGGGCAGGCAGGCCACCAGCGTCGTCGGCCCCGGCTTGATCGTGATCGTGCTGGCGTCCGCTGTGTAGGTTCCGGCGACTGAATTGCAGTCAGCGCGCGCCGAGAATTTGCCATCCTCTGTGAACGTGATCGTGTAATTCGGCTTGAGCACGCCCATCTCCTGTGCGCCGTCGGCAAAGTGTAACCACTGCCACGTCGATCCGACCAGACTCGGCGCGGCAGGCATTTCCGTCGCTTCCGGCGTAGACGACTGCGCCAATACACTCCCGGTCACCGCGATCATCAATACGAGCAACCCGATTCGAATGACCTGCTTCCACATCGTCAAACTCCCTCTCTAGTGACTCTACGCCTTCCAAACGAGACATCTCCGCCTACTGCCCCTGCGCGTCGGCAACTTTTTCGACCAGCGCGATTCCCGTTGCGCGCGGATCAGGCATGAAAACCGGGCCGTCGTCCAGCGTAAAATTCATCACGTCAAATTTGGACGGATCGAAGTTATACCAGGTCGGCAAACCGCTGCCATTCGGATTGCCATTCTTGACGAAATTGCCTACGTAGGTATTGAACGCCTGTGCCATCCGCTCGTCATTATCGGTCACGGCAGCGCCATATTTGGCTTTCAGTGTATCGAACATGAAGGGAAGCTCGCCCGCGTGCGCCTGCTTGTCCGAGCCAGGGCGAGTCGATTCAGCCGTGTAGGTGAAGCGGTACAGCCACGAGGGTTGCCCTTGCGCTCGAAATTCTCTGGCGACAAAGCGCGCAGGCTCGTGCATGGTCATATCGACCCCGATTGACGCCACCGGGAGCAAGTCCTTAAGCTGTGACTGCCCTTTCAAAAGCAGCACCGCTGAGGCAATCAGCGGAAGGCTGTAGTTGGAACGTGCCGCCCGTGCGTCGCTCCCGAAATACGAATAGGGATCACTGAGTGAGGGCGGGAAATATTCGGGCAAATCGAGCGCAACCGTGCCGATAACGATAGGAATGTACTGCGCTTGTCCGCTCTTGATGATGTCGCCGGGCGTGCCTGTCACAATTTTACCGTCGATCATCTGTGTACCTGACAGCGGCGGACGGCAGGACGGATCATAAGTGGCTGGGTCGTTGAACTGGGCAATCTGGCAGCTCAACCCGACCAGCAGTACAGCATTCAGATCGTACCCTTTGACGAAATCGTCGGCGGGCAGCGCGCGCAGCGCCGCCAGCGCCGCCGCGT
>DASZXN010000237.1:0-4314 GCA_035545875.1 Phototrophicaceae bacterium | reverse complement strand
CAATCGAGCGGAGCGGCGCGCGCAAATCGTGAGAGACCGAATAGGAGAAGGCTTCCAGTTCCTTGTTGGCGGCTTCAAGCTGGGCTGTTCGCTCGACGACGCGCTGCTCAAGCTCGGTATTCATGTTGCGAATCGCTTCTTCGGAACGCTTGCGCTCGCTGATGTCGAGTGAGAGGATGAATAGTCCCTCCGGCACCGGCTGGATGCTCAGTTCGAACCATGCGCTCGTGCCATCCGGGTATTGAAAGTTGTTCTCGACACGTTGAGCAACCCGGTCGATCATTGACTGAGCCAGCGCGTCGAACATCGGCGTAGCTTCGATGCCCGGATAGGCTTCCATCATTGTGTGACCGATCAGCTCCTTTGGCGTTTTCAGACCATGCTGTGCAGCGGTGTCATTGATATACAGATAGCGCCAGTCTGGACTGATGATTTGGCAGCCTTCCAGCAGGTAATCCAGCGTGAGTTGATAGCGATGCTCACTCTCCTGAAGCTCGGTACTCTGCTGCTCGATCTTTTGCTCCAGTCCCTCGGAGTATTTGCGCAGTTCGCCGATCAAGCGGTTGTTTTCCAGCACCAGTACCGTCTGACGCGCCAGCACGTCCAGCAGGCTCAGATCATCATCAACGAACAGCGATCCCTCGCGCCAGAATGCGACCAGCAGTCCCCAGGGAGCAGCATTCGCCATGATCGGCACAATCAACCAGGTCTTCGCATTCAGGGCTTGCAGTTGAGCGCGCTCATGATCATCGTTAACCTCCGCAACAGTTACGGCAACCGCACGATGATCGCGCCAGACCTGTTCAAGCACGCGCTGACCGGGTTCAAGGGCATTCGTCAGCAGCGCCACATCGGTTGCGGCACGCACTTCCCATTTGCCGGACTCATCTTCGAGGCGAACGACGCCTGCCGCCATCGCGCCGCTTGCCCGCATAGCCGCCTGAGATAAGCGCTGAAGGCTGTCCGATGCTCCCAGATCGCTGCCCAATTCGGTTGGGCTGAGGCTGGAAAGATAGCTGTTCAGTTCGTTCAACTGCCAGACATGGCGTAACCAGCGCGGCGGCGAAAAGCCGAGGTAGTAGGCCAGCACACATACCAAAACCATCAGCAGCAGAAACACCGTCGCTGGGGAAGCCACCGCCGGAACGAACGTAATCACCACCAGCAGCGCAAACAGCAGCGCAACCAAACCAGAGCCAATCGCGATCAGGCGCAGGCGTTCACGCGTTACGCCGGAAGCGACCAGTGCGCAGCGCGCCAATACAACCATCGCATATACGTCGCTAATCACCAGATAGACGATTGCCCCCAGCGAGACAATCGTTCGCAAGGGCGGCTGTGGCGCAAGGAGCAGCGCAATCCAGCAGACCATCGTCGCAATCAATGCTGCCCGCAGCAACCGCGACGATACAGGCCGAAAATAGCGGACAAGGCGGATCATCAAATACGGCTGCGCGACCAGCCCCAAATCCCCAACGATCTCCAGCCAGAACACCTGCACACCGAGTACCTTCGTAACCAACGGAAGGCCAATTGGAAGCCCCAGTGAGCAAATCATCAGAGCAATATCCCGGCGCGCACCGTCTCGATAGTGGACATAATCGAGAATCGCTACAGCGCTGAGGACAAGAAAGAACGCCTGAATGATAAGGGTTAGAAAATCATTGAAGCTCATCGCTTTATCCTGCTCGGTTAGAATTAAGCTGTCTGGGCAAAAATGAACTGTATGGACATCCTTTTCTGTTGGCGTCCGGTGTCGTTAAGACACCAATGCTCTTGAACTTATGCAAATGTTTAACAGACGATTTGTATTTGTAATCATTATACCGACGACTGTTTCTCATGATGATAGAGACAATAAGAGAATTTGCTCGTGAAAGGCTGCGCATGAAATTCGACACTGAAAATGACCCGAAGTGTCTTTTATACACCCGCCAAACCGACTTTCCGCGTATCTCGCCCCAATCGCAGTAGAGCAAAGGCGGCGCTGAGCGTTACAATCAGCGCCGATACCCACCCGCAGCGAAGGGACTGCCTATGTACATTCGACCCTACGAAGGCGGCGACGAAAGCCAACTGCTCAACGTGTGGCGCGCCTCGATGACCGCCGACTGCATCGACGAAACGACGTTCCGCACCAAAGTGCTGCTCGATTCGAATTTTCAGGCCGCCAATCTGCCGGTTGCTATCGACGATGGGCGTGTCGTCGGTTTCGTGTTGATCCTGACGCGGCAGGTGCCGCTCTTTCTACAAGGGCTGGAAGCGGAACAGGCGTGGATCACCGCTTTCGGCGTACTGCCCGCCTATCGACGGCGCGGCATTGCGACGGCGCTGTTTCGCTTCGCAGACGAGCGGCTCAAGGCTGACGGACGCAAGACCCTCTCGATTTCGCCTTACGTGCCCAACTATTTCACGCCCGGCGTAGATATTAAAGCCTACCCCGCTGCGCTCGAATTTCTGGCGCTGAACGGCTTCAAGACCGTCGATCACGCCATCAGCATGGGCGTTGACCTGAGTGGCTTTCAGATTCCCGACGAGATTCAGGTGCTGGAACGGCAGCGCGAGCGCGACGATGGCGTGACGATTCGCCCGGTAAACTCGGCGGACATTCCTGACCTGATGCCGTTCATCCAGAAACATTTCGGCTGGGACTGGTTTCGCTTCGCGCAGGAATATTTACAAGACGTATTCGGCGGTCAGAATCCGCGCGCGGCCTGCCTGCTGGTCGCGCGGCGACACGGCGAGATCGTCGGCTACTGCCAGCAGCGTTTCGAGCGCTTCGGGCCGTTCGGCGTCGATCCGGCCTATCGCAACCTCGGCATCGGTCGGCTGCTGCTCTTTCGCTGCCTCGCCACCATGAGCGCGCGGCAAATCTATTTCGCGTATTTCCTGTGGACGGGTGACGACGCGGCGCGGCTCTATTCGCTGGCGGGCTTCAAGCCGCGCCGCGAGTTCGCGCTGTTGCAGAAGGAATATTAGGGCTTGTGTAGGGGCAAGACAAGGCTCGTCCGTTAGAAATAAAAACCGGACGCGATCAATTGCGTCCCTACGGCGATGGGCGGTGTTTCAAAAGAATCGGCAGGGTCGCAGCCGTGATGCGCTCGTGAACGTGGCGCGAGATACCCATACGCAGCGCCCAATCGACCTCGTAGCCGCCCTCCGCGAAAGCGTTCGCAGGCGGCATATAGGCGTAGCTGCCATTGGCGTAGGTCAGGAACAGCGGCACGCGATAGCCCATCTGCTGACTGGTTTTGCGATAATCGACCGCGTTTTCGGTGAAAACCTCGCCCGGCTGCATCAACGCGACGGTAGCGCCAATGCCGAGCATAGCGATCTCCATCACGCTCACGTCGAAATCGCGCAGCGTGCGGCGCTGACCTTCGCTCATGCCGAGCGGGGGCGGCTCATCGGGCGCGAGCGAGCCATCGACAATCACGCGCTCCGTCCAGATGGGCGCGTCGGCAGTCGGCTTGAGGCTGCGCCACACGCGCAGCGCTTCCGCGACGTAAGCCCGTGCCAGCGTCTCGGCTTCGAGGAACGTGCCGCCGCCGCGATCTTCGATGTTCCACCAGTTCGGAATCGTCGGATCGCCGTGTTGACCGTAATAGGTTGTGAGCAGGCCAATCGTGCTGACCGGATGTCCCGCCGCCAGCTTGAGGCGCACCGTTTCAGTCAGCGGATTCACGTCGCCGGAGCCACCCTGACTGAACAGCGCCACGCAGCCGTGACCGAGATCGGTTTCGATCATGCGGCTGGCGTAGCCCGGCCAATCGCCGGAAATCAGCAGATTGTCATACCCCAGCACCACCGCGTGACAGGCGTAGTTCCCCAGCAGCGCCAGCGGCGTCCCGTCGGCGCGATCCACGCGCAGCACGCCGACCGAGGGATCAGCCGGGCGATTGAGCCAGCGTCGATTGATGTTGTAGCCGAACAATTGACCGAAGCCCGACGCGAATTGCGCATCGACGCGCGCGTTATAGGCTTGCACAATCGCGTCGGCGATAATTTCGGCCAGCGGGCGATCCCAGTCGGAGTCGTTCTGCGGCGCGGGGCCGGAATGGGTGTGAGTCGCAAAAACAAAGACGTTCTCCGGCTTGAGCGCGCAGCGCGCAGCGACCACAGCGCGGATCGCCTGCACGTTCACGCCCGCCAGCCAGCACATCTCGACGCTGCACAGCGCGACCGCCGTACTGCCGTCGTCCAGCACGACAGCACGCGCATTGAGGTCGTCGTGGATGCCGTTCGATGGGCCGGGTCGGTTGAAATAGCCGACCAGAGCCGCGCCTATGTGAGGCGTGATGATACTCCGACCAA
>DASZXN010000236.1:0-8689 GCA_035545875.1 Phototrophicaceae bacterium | reverse complement strand
CTGCTGCGCGCGCGCACCGGACGCACCCACGTCGTCCTCACGGGGCGCGGCGCGACGGCAATCTGGGCGACGCTGCGAGCGCTCGATCTGCACGACCAGCCGATCCTGATCCCTGCGAATACCTGCTACATCGTCCTCTGGGCGATTCTGCACAGCGGTAATCAACCTTACCTGGCCGACATCGATCCGCTGACCGGGAACGTCACGGCGCAGACACTCGATCAATCGGGCGTCCGTCCGGCGGTGATCATTCCCGCGCATATGTACGGCATCCCCGCGCCGCTGACCGCGATCAGCGCGTGGGCGCGCGAAAACGGCGCTTTCGTCATGGAGGACGCAGCGCTGACCGTGCCTACGCTGACCTCAGCGAGCGACGCGACCATCTACAGCTTTGGCCGTGAGAAGATTATTGACGCGGACGGCGGCGGCGCGCTCGTCACCGACGATGCTCGCCTCGCCGCTGAAGTCGAGCGAGCGCTGGCGGATTTACCCGTATGGAATGACCGTTTGGAAAAGCTCAATCAGCAGTGGTTACAGCTCTACTGGCCGCTGCATCTGTTCGAGGGAGAAACGCCGCGCTTGAGCGAGCTTTACCCGACGCTGTTCGACCTTTACGGGACGATCACCCGCGCCCGCCTGCGTGACTGGTCAAATCTGCGCGGGGCGCTGGCTTCCCTTGACGCGAGTTTGGCACTACGCCGCGAACTGGCGGATCGCTATGATCGCCGTTTCGCCTCGACTCCAGTACGCCGATTAATGCGCCCATCGAATACGGTGCTGTGGCGCTACCCGATCCTCGTACCCTCCGACCTGCGCGATCATTTGCTGGAGTTTTTATGGAGCGAAGGTGTTCTCGGCGCGACCCGCTGGTATCCGTCACTTCAGCCCATGCGCCGCGCCCTCGCGTCTGATCTGCCGACCACACCGACGCCTGACGCCGATCAGTTTGCCGCGCAGATCATCAATCTGCCGCTCGCGCCCGCTACTACGCACGCCGATGTGGATCGTGCCGCCACCTTCGTACTCGACGCGCTGTAGCCTGCTTTTGACACGGTTCTCAGCGCTATAAATGCCAGAACAGCACCATGCCGATCAGCAGAAAGACGAAGCAGACAATCGAGAGTCCCCAACCGGCGCGAAAAAAGTCGCTGAATTTATAGTTGCCCGGCCCGATCATCAGAATGTTGACCGGATGGGCTATCGGCGTAAAGAAAGTCACGCCGCAGGCAACAGCGCAGGAAACGGCGATGGCCTGGGGATTCACGCCGAGATGAATAGCCGCGCTGATCACGATTGGCCCAGTGACCAGCGTCGTCACCTGCCCGCCCATTAACTGAGTCAGCGCACCAGTGAGGATGAACGCGCCTGCCGCCAAACCGAGCGGCCCAAAGGGCGCCACCAGATTGACCACCTGCTCGCCGATCAGAGCCGCCAGCCCGGTATTGACCATCGCCAGGCTGACCGAATACATCCCGGCGATCAGGAAAATCGCCGACCATTCCATCGTGCGATAAGCCTCTTCGACGGGCATCAGCCCCAGAATAAAGACCAACAGCGCCGCCGCCAGCATCGAGAGGTAGACAGGCACGCCGATAACCGAGGCGCTGATTGCCCCTAAAACAATCGCTACCGAGAGCGTCGCTCGCTGTCGCTCCAACGGCTGGTCGCTGATGTCTGGCTCCAGCGTCACGAAGTTCGAGTCGGCGTGGAGCATCTTGATCTTCTCCGGCGCGCCAACCATGAGCAGCGAGTCGCCGGTTTTCAGCTTCATGTCGGCTATGTCGGTACGATAACTGCGTCCTTCGCGCAGCAACGCGACTGCTGTGAAACCGAAGCGCTTGCGAAAGCCGAGTTCCTTGAGCGTACAGCCTTCGGCTTTCGAGTGCGGAGCCAGCACTACCTCGACGAAGCGCACGCCGCGCGCGCTGACGTGACTATTGCCGTTTTCACGTCCGACCTTGAAGCCTTCGTAAGCTAATTGACCGACGCGCTCCTCGCGCCCGACAGTGAGCAGAATGTCGTTGGCCTGTATACGCTGTTCCGGCGCGGGGGCGAAAATCGCCTGCTGCCCATGCCAGATCGCGGCAATCGCCACGCCGAGCCGCTCGCCTACGTTTAAATCGGCCAGTGTCTTACCCGCCACGCGCGATCCTTCCGGGACGCGCACTTCCCACAACCGCTCCCCTAACTGATAGGCTTCTTCCAATTCGCTGCCCGTGCGCCGCGCGACCGCCTGTTCCGGGCGCGGTTCCCGATCCGGCAGCAGACGCGGGCCAAAGAGCGTCAGAAAAGCGATGCCTGCGATTGCGATCAGGCCACCCGTCGGCGTAAAGTCGAGAATATGGAGCGGCGCCTGCGGCGGCTTGGCCGTCGTGAGCAGGTCGCTGACGATGATATTGGCAGTCGTGAAATAGGTCGCCGCGCCGCCGAGCAGACTACCGTAAGCGACGGGGATGAGCAGCTTGCTCGGCTTGATCCCCGCGCGCCGCGACACATCCATCGCGCTGGGCAGCAGCAGTGCGCCCGCCGCCAGATTATTCATGACCAGCGAGAGCAGCGCTGTCGCTGCCGTGAACAGGAAGATCAGACGGCGTTCCGAAGTGCCGCCCACCGCCAGGATATGTTTGGCAATCCAGCGCGTCACGCCGGTTTTGTCGAGGCAGCGCGTGACGATAAAGAGCGCAAGCAGCGTCAGTACGACGGGCTGGCTGAAGCCGGAAATAGCCTGAATCGCGTTATCAGGCGTATTCGGCGGGCCAAAAATGCCCATGCCGAAGAACTGCGCCAGCCCCAGAGTCAACGCGATTAAGAGCGCGGCCACGTCGATGCGCAGCCGATCCAGAATGACCAGCAGAATCGGCACGAACAGCACAACCAGCACAAAAATCTGTGGGGAGGTCACAGACAGGCTCCAGAATTCATTTCTGCTCGGCGGTTGGGCTGGACTGCGGCGCTGCTGGCGGCTGAACCTCCGGCGCGCGCTGCAAGCGATGTCGCCCAACCAGCACAATGCCCGCCACGACGAAAATCGTCGTGGACACCCACTGCGCCGTCGTCAACGGGCCGATGCCATTGCTATCCAGCCGCACGAAATCGAGCAGGAAACGCACGACCGCGTACAGCATCAGGTACATCAGCATAATGTCGCCCGCACGCAGGATCGACTTGAAACGCCGTTCGATCCAGAGCAGCAGCGCCATGCAGAACAGGTTCATGAGCGATTCGTACAGAAAAAGCGGGTGGTAATAGGCGTAATTCTCGTAACCAGGCAGGCGCTTGTCCGGCGGGATGTAAATTGCCCAGGGCAGATTGGTCGGCGCGCCATAGAGTTCCTGATTGACGAAGTTGCCCCAGCGACCAATCGCTTGCGCCAGCAAAATCGTCGGCGCAACCAGATCGAGCAGGCGCAGCAGCGGCAGATGATGACGACGGGTGTAGAAATACAGGCCAATCGCGCCGCCGAGGACAGCCCCGTAAATGCCGAGGCCGCCGTTCCAGATGGCAAAAATTTGCAGCGGATTTTGCAGGTAGTAGAGCGTCGTCAGCCCGGAATCAGGCGAGGGCGTCAGCACGTGATACAGCCGCGCGCCGATCAAGCCGGGGATGAACACCCACGTCAACGCATCCCACACCATATCCGACGAGTATCCGGCGCGCTCGGCGCGGCGAGAGGTCAGCCAGGTAGCCGCCAGCAAGCCCGTCAGCAGAATAAGCGCGTAGAAATGAATGTACAGCGGCCCGATATGAATTCCATAGGCATCGATCACCAGCTTCAACCCCAGCTTCGCTTCCGATTTGCATACCGGCAAGCGCAGCTACAATAATTTAGCTTCAGGGATTGCTCGCTCGACGGTATGATCCAAGTATGCCACAAAAGACTGCGGCTTTCATGCGTCCCGGGTTAAGAGCAGGTTTAATTTGGCCTGAAGGATCGAGTATATCGCGCGCACACGTCGCTTCCCGCGCTGGATCAGGTACCCCAATTACTGAGTAATGACAGAAAATTTGTTCTGTTTTATGATAATGAACAGCTTCAATCAACCGAACATCGTACCTTGCTGCGACAGGAAATACGCATGACTCCTGAACAGGTTTTAGCCCTCAGCGATAACGAGTCGATTCAGAAGAACGGCCAGAAGCTCGCCCGCACCAGCCAGTGGAAATCGCTCAACGCCAACGAGCGCGCAGTCTGGGGCGAGATCAAGGGCAGCGGCAAGGAACCCTACCAAGTTCGCTTCGACCTGCACGACAACGCCTACAAATGTAGCTGTCCGAGCCGACCGCAGCCATGCAAACATACGCTCGCACTGATACTGCTCTACGTCGAAGAACCTGCCGCCTTTGGTCACGCCGAGCCGCCCACGTGGGTGACGACATGGCTCGCCGCGCACGATGCCAAAGCGGAGAAAAAAGCCGCCGCTCAACCTGCCGAAGTCACGCCCGATACCGCTGCGCAGTCCAGGCGCATCGCAGAGCGGGAAGCCAAAATCAGCGCCGGAATCGATGCGCTCGACCTCTGGCTGCGCGATTTGGTGCGGGGCGGCTTTGATGGTTTGCCTGCGCGCGGCGCGGCCTACTGGGAAACGCCGACCGCGCGAATGGTCGATGCGCAGGCGCGCGGGTTGGCGAATCAGCTTCAGGTGATGGGACAAATCCCATCAACAGGCGCGGGTTGGGCGTCGGCGCTGCTGGAGCGCGCTGGGATGCTTTATCTGCTGCTTGAAGGCTACCGTCATCAGGAGACGCTCGCACCGGGACTGCGCGCGGATATCCGCACGCTGGTCGGCTGGAATCAAAAACAGGACGAATTGCTCGATCAGGATGCCTCGGTCGTTCATGATCGCTGGTACGTGCTGTCATCACGCAGCTATGAAGAAGAGCGCCTCGACATTCAGCGCACATGGATGCGCGGCCTGACGACAGGCAAAGACGCGCTGCATCTCGATTTCACCTTGAACAGCGCGCCGCACGACCTCAGATTGCCTGAAGGAACCTGCTTCGAGGGCGACGTGGTTTATTATCCGAGCAGCTTTCCGCAACGTGTTCTGCTCAAGGAGCGTCGAATTAAGCCGCCGGATACGGTCGCCGGACAAACGATCCCGCAGGCCGTCGCCGCCTACGCTGAAGCCTTGAGTCAGCAGCCCTGGCTGCCGCTGTTTCCGATGCTGCTGGCGAATGTCGTCCCAGCGCACGGCGATAAGGGCTGGTCGGTGCGTGCTTCTGACGGCTGTTTGCTGCCGCTCGGCACTTTTGTCGAAAGCGGCTGGAAGCTGCTTGCCGTCAGCGGTGGTCACCCGCTGACGGTCTTCGGAGTTTGGGACGGTGAGCGCCTGAGCGCTCTGACGGCGTGGGTTGATGGTCGCATCATCCTAATCTAAGAGGCGAACGATGTGGAATGAACTGGTGACAACCGCCTTGATCGGCACAGAGCGGCGCGCGTTCACACTCGACGAACTGCCGGAAGCGCTGCATGAACTCGCGGCGCAACTGGAGGGGCAGGACTCCGAGCGCGTGCTGCTGACGCTGGCGGGCACGCTGGCGCTCTATCGGCGCGCCGGGCAAACTCCGCAGATCGATCCTTTGCCGCTGCCTGATCCCTGCCCGCCCGATGCGCTGCCGTACTGCTCGCCGCGCGCCGGACAGATATTGAATCAGATTCTGGCGATCTCAAACTACAGTCAGCATTTGCCGGTGTGGATCGCGGCAGCTTACAACGCTCATCAGCGCATCACGCCGGAATACCTGCCGCGCTTTCTGAGCAGTTTCGAGAAGAACCAGCATCTGCCCGATCATTTTTACGACGTGCTGGGCGCGCGTGGTCGCTGGCTGGCGCAGCAGAATCCAGCCTGGGCATATGCCGTCCTCCCGGAAAATGATGCCGAGTGGGAACTCGCTAATATCCACGCGCGCGTTCACGTGCTGCGCCAGCTACGCGCCAGCGATCCCGCTCATGCGCGCGCGCTGGTCGAATCCGTGTGGTCGAGCGAGAAAGCCGAAACGCGTGCCGCCCTGCTCGGTGCTTACGAGATTGACCTCAATCTGGACGACGAGCCGCTGCTCGAAACCGCGCTTGATGATCGTGCTGAGGCTGTGCGCAAGGTTGCCGCGTGGTTGCTGGCAAGGCTTGCCGGATCAGCTTATCAGCAGCGCATGATCGCCCGCGCGCAACTGTTGATCCACGTGAAACGGGGCCAGAAGCTGATCGGCAGCAAACTCGAAATCGAGATCACGCTGCCCGATGCCTACGACGAGTCGATGATCCGCGATGGCATCCCCGCCGAAGCGCCGCAAGGCAGCAATCTGCCGGATCGCGTCTACTGGCTGGCGAACCTTGCCGCTCGGCTACCCGCATCCTACTGGTTGAGCGATGACTGGTCGGCGCGTGAGCTGGTCGAAGCGGTCAATACGAACCACAACTGGCGCGGCATTCTGCTCGACTGCCTCGTGCAGATGGCCGAGCGTGAGGATCAGCATGATTTCGCTGATGCGCTGCTGGACACCGAAATCGAAAATGCAGCGATGTATTCGGCGCTGCGCGCTGCATCTCCGGCGGCGCGCGAAGCCTACGCCCTCGAAGTCTTGCAACCGGACATGATCAAAGATACCGAGGCGCTTAAACGGTTGAGTATGCTCGGTCGCGTCGGCCACCAGTGGAGCACAGCCTTAACACGTGCCTTTCTTGCGATGGCACGCAAAGAAATCAAAGCGAGCGCCGGGGTATCGACCCCCGCCGCGTCTTATCTGCCACAGTATGTCATGCACATACCTCTGGCCTGTATTGAAGATTTGCGCGCCAGTGAGTCCGCAGATGAACAAAAAGTTCCGCTCTGGTCGCGCGCTGTCAAACAGGCCATTGCTATGCTCGAATTTCGCCAGAAGATGCTCAAGGAGTTCTCGAAATGACATCTGCCCCAAATCTGCTGCGTGAACATGCCGAAACGCTCTACGCCGAGGAACTCCACGAACTCGCGCAGGTGGATCGCCGCGTGCGCCCGCCAAGCTGGTCGCTGTCGCCCTGGGCAGTTTCGATTTATTTGCTCGGCGGCAGGCTCGACAACGGCTTCGTGATCACCCCCAAGTATATCGGCGACCGCCGCGTGATCGAGATTGCGATTGCGACGCTGGCGACTGACCGCGCCCTGCTGCTGCTCGGCGTGCCGGGAACGGCCAAAACGTGGGTTTCCGAGCATCTATCCGCCGCCATTTCCGGCGATTCAACCCTGCTGATTCAGGGCACGGCGGGCACGAGCGAGGAAGCGATCCGCTACGGCTGGAACTACGCTCGGCTGCTGGCGGAAGGCCCGTCAATGGATGCGCTCGTGCCGTCGCCGATGATGCGCGCGATGGACGAAGGCAAGATCGCCCGCGTCGAGGAACTGACGCGCATCCCCTCCGACGTGCAGGACACGCTCATCACGATCCTATCGGAAAAGACCCTGCCGATCCCTGAACTGAACGGCGAGATGCAGGCGCGCAAAGGCTTCAACGTGATCGCTACCGCCAACGACCGGGATCGCGGCGTCAACGACCTGTCGAGCGCGCTCAAGCGGCGCTTCAATACGGTGGTGCTGCCGCTGCCCGCTACGGTCGAGGAAGAAGTCGAGATTGTCCGCCGCCGCGTCGAGAGCCTCGGTCGCGCCCTCGAACTGCCCGCCGAAGCGCCCGCCCTCGAAGAAATCCGCCGCATCGTCACGATTTTCCGCGAACTGCGTGCTGGCCTGACAGCGGACGGTCAAACTAAGCTCAAATCGCCTTCTGCAACCCTCAGCACTGCCGAAGCGATCTCGGTCGTGACCAGCGGCCTCGCGCTGGCGGCGCACTTTGGCGATGGTCGGCTCGCCTCAGATGATGTAGCTGCCGGGATTGTCGGCGCGGTCGTCAAAGACCCGGTGCAGGATCGCGTCGTCTGGCTCGAATACCTTGAGACCGTCGTCAAGGAACGCGACGGCTGGAAAGATTTGTATCGCGCCTGTAGAGAGGTCACCACGTAGGGACGACGTGCGAACCTGCGGTTCGCCCATGCCTCACCCCTAGACGACTACGGAGATCGCCTTATGACCGTACACGTTTTCGGCATCCGCCATCACGGGCCGGGATCAGCCCGGAGCCTGCTCGATGCGCTCGAAGGGCTTCAGCCCGACTACATATTGGTCGAAGGCCCGCCCGACGCCGACGATCTGCTGCCGCTGATGATGCAGGAAACGATGCAGCCGCCCGTTGCGCTGCTGATTTACAACCCGGCGCAAACGCGGCAGGCCGCCTACTATCCGTTCGCGGAGTTCTCGCCGGAATGGAACGCCCTGCGCTATGGACTGGAGCGCGCCATTCCGACGCGCTTCATGGATTTGCCGATGCTGTACAGCTTCCCGCTCGAACAAGCGGACGAGAACAACAGCACATCAAGCGAAACCCAATCGGAAGGGAACAACAGAAGCGCAGTGGAAATCGACCCGATCCACCTCGATCCACTGCGGGCTTTAGCGGAAGCGGCAGGCTACAACGACAGTGAACGCTGGTGGGAGGAGATGGTCGAGCAGCGCCTCAACTCCGCTGACCTGTTCGCCGCCATCCTCGAAGCGATGGCCGCTTTACGCGGCGAAATTCCGCCGCTCGACTCGGCCTACGAACGCCGCGAAGCGCTGCGCGAAGCCCACATGCGTAAAACCATCCGCGAGGCCGAGAACGCGGG
>DASZXN010000235.1:0-11814 GCA_035545875.1 Phototrophicaceae bacterium | reverse complement strand
ACAGCCTCCGGTTGTGAACGCGAGATCACCTAGATTGTACTCTTTGGAACAAGCCGACGCAAGCACGTGAATTGCGCGGCGGAGCCATCCATTTTGCTGCCGAAGAAGCACGTCACGCGATCTGTTGAGGCGCATCCGTGTATGCGCCCTGCCCTGCACCCAAAAATTATAGGGGTTAAACCCGGTAAAGCGGAGCGCGGGGTAGCGGCGATTTGATGGCTGCGGCGTTGGCGGCACGCGCTTTTGCCCATGACGCGCTAAAATCGGTGTCAGGGTAACGATCACCGAGGCGTCAAACTGATCATTCGAGCAGCGTTGCTGGGGGCGATCCTGTTTCCGCTGTTGTGCGCTGGCGCGATTCTTATCGGTCACAGCCAGCCAGAGCGGTCGGATTTTTTTAGCTACTTCGGCGACTGCGGTGGAATCCCCTGTTATCTGGGCGTGGTTCCGGGGCAAACCAATTGGGACAGCGCGCTGACAACCTTCGAGAGCAAGCCGGAACTCGCTTACAGTCCACAGACGAATACTGCGTTTAATCCGCCGGGGTTTCAGGGCAGCGCGCTCCTCTACAGCCTGCCAGAGCAGAATCTGGTCGAGGAAATCGATCTGACGATGCGCTCGACCAACGTTTCGTTCGGAAGCCTGTTACAGCGCTTCGGCGACCCGTGCGGCGTTCAGGTCAGCGGAAACAGCGGCTTGAGCATCGTTTTCCTGCGCATGATCGTCGCCGTTTACGCGGATAAGCTGGGCGCGGATCAGGTACTACAGCCGACGACTCCGGTCTACTCCATGAGCCTGTTCAACCGCTTTCAATCGTGCGAACAGATTATGAGCAGTATCGCAGCAGCCCCCTGGAAAGGGTTTGTGCGTTATACGAGTTAGCCTTGTTTTTACTCAGCATCAGGAGCTTACAATGGCAAAAGTTGGTTACATCGGCCTCGGCATTATGGGCGGATCGATTGCCCGCAACTTGATGAAAGGTGGGCATCAACTGGTTGTCCATAACCGCAGCCGCGCCAAAGTCGATCAACTGGTGAGCGAGGGCGCAACTGCCGCGAACTCACCGAAAGAAGTCGCGGAGCAGGTCGAGTTCGTCTTGACCAATCTGCCCGATTCGCCGGACGTGGAAGAAGTCGTGCTCGGCAAGGACGGCATTATCGCAGGCGCGCACGCGGGGCTGGTCTACATCGATAACAGCACGATCAAGCCGGAAACGGCGCGCATGATCGCCGAGAAGCTGGCGGCAGTGAATATCCCGGCGCTCGACGCTCCGGTCAGCGGCGGCGACGTGGGCGCGAAGAACGGCACGCTGACGATCATGGTCGGCGGGCCGCAGGAGGCGTTTGATCGCGCCGTGCCGCTGTTTCAGGCGATGGGCAAGGCTTACGTACTCGTCGGCGACAGCGGCGCGGGGCAAATTGCCAAAGTTTGCAACCAGATCATTGTCGGCGCGCAGATGGTCGCGCTGGCCGAAGCCTTAATCACGGCGCAGAAGGCCGGCGTCGATCCGGCGCGCGTGGTCGATGCGATCAAAGGCGGCGCGGCGCAGATGTGGACGCTCGACGTGAAGCCGCCGCGCCTGTTCGCGGGCAATCGTTCGCCCGGTTTCAAGGCATACATGCAGCACAAGGATCACGGCATTATTATCGACACCGCGAAAACCTATGGCATCCCCGTGCCAATGTCGGCGCTGGTGATGCAGTTGTATACGGCCATGCTCCAGCAGGGCAACCGCGAACTCGACAACAGCGCGATCATCTCGGTCTACGAGTCGTTGACCGGGATCAAGCTGGACGAACCGCTGAAAAAAGATTGAGTCTTTCCGCAAATTGGGCAGGATACCGGTACAATAGAATAAACGCACAAGACAGCGATTGGCTTTTCGCTGAGGGCTAACCGCTTGCATGAAGGGACGAGGGAATGCCTGCAACGATAATAGTCGGCGCGCAGTGGGGCGATGAGGGCAAAGGCCGCGTCGCCGATTGGCTGGCGGCGCAGTCCGACGTGGTGGCGCGCTTCGCGGGTGGAGATAACGCCGGGCACACGGTCTACGTCGGCGATAAGGTTTACAAACTGCATCTGATTCCGTCCGGCATCCTGCACGAGCGCGTGATCTGCGTGCTGGGCGGCGGCATGGTCGTCAATCCTGTCAATCTCCTCAAAGAGATCGACGATCTCGCCGCACTGGGCGTCAACATCACGCCGGAGCGCCTGATCATCAGCACGCGCGCGCACATCATCACGCCCGCCCACGTCGCGCTCGACAAGGCGTCGGAGAAAGCGCTCGGCGCAGGCAAAATCGGCACGACACTGCGCGGGATCGGCCCAGCCTACATGGACAAGACCGGGCGCAGCGGCCTGCGCATGGGGCAAATGCTCGAAGTCGAGAGCTTCGCTGATGCGCTTTACGCGCACATTGAAGCGGCGAATGCCAGGTTGTTCCGCGACGGCTGCGAAACGATTGATCCGCAGAAAAGCGCCGAGGATTACATCGACGCGGCGGCGCGGCTGCGTCCGTTTTTGCGCGACACCACACCCTATCTGAACGCGCGCCTGCGCGCCGGAGATCGCGTGTTATGCGAGGGTGCGCAGGGAACCATGCTCGACATCGATCACGGCGATTACCCGTTCGTGACCAGTTCCTCGCCCACGTCAGGCGGCGCGCTCACCGGACTCGGCTTTGGCCCGCTCTACGTGGATCGCGTCGTCGGCGTGACTAAAAGCTTCAGCACGCGCGTCGGATCGGGGCCAATGCCGACCGAACTCGAAGGTGAACCTGGCGCTCGGCTGCGTGGGACGGGTGAACACTTCTGGGACGAATTTGGCACGACGACCGGGCGTCCGCGCCGCTGCGGGTGGCTCGATACGGTCATGCTGCGCTACTCGGTCGAAGTCAACGGCTTCACCGAGCTGGTGCTGACCAAGCTCGACGTTCTGAGCGGTTTCGATGAAGTGTTTGTGGCGACGGCTTACGAACTCGATGGCAAGGTTGTCGATGTGCTGCCCTTCACGACTGCCGAGCAGGGACGCGCCAAGCCCATCTATGATCGGCTGGCGGGCTGGCACGAGGACATCAGCGGCGTGCGCCAGTGGAGCGATCTGCCGGAAGCGGCGCGCGCTTACATCGACCGGATCGCCGCGCTCTGCGGCACGCCGATCAACACGGTCAGCGTGGGGCCAGAGCGCGATCAGCTTGTCCATCGGAGTTCGGCATGAGCAGTTATCACTACGAGATGGAAAATCCGGCCAGTGGGCTGCGACCGGAGCGGGTCGTCTCGCTGGTACCGAGTGTGACCGAATCGCTGTTCGAGTTGGGCATCGGGGATCGGCTGATCGCGGTGACGGAATACTGCATCTATCCTGAGGAAGAAGTCGCCAGGCTGCCGAAGGTCGGCGGCACGAAAAACCCGGACATCGCGGCGATCATCGCCATGCAGCCCGATTTGGTGATCATGAATCAGGAAGAGAACCGCAAAGAGGACGCCGAGGCGCTGCAAGCGGCGAATATCCCGGTGTGGGTGACGTTCCCACACACGGTACGCGAGGCTTTCAACCTGCTGTGGTCGATCATGGACGTGTTCGACAACGCCTCGATGGTCGAGCGCGTGCGAGCGATGGAATGGACGTGCGACTGGCTCGAACGGTTGGAGCATCAGCCATGTAAAGTGTTCGTGCCGATCTGGTACGAGCCGCTCATGACGATCAATGCGGAAACCTATACGCACGATCTGCTGCGGCTGTGCGGCGGCGAAAACGTCTTTGCCGAACGCGCGCGCCAGTTCCCGCTCAAGGCGGATCTCGGATTGACTGAGCCGCTGCCCGCCGACGATCCGCGTGTGGCTGGGCGCGATACGCGCTATCCGCGTGTGACGCTGGAAGAAGTCGAAGCTGCCCAGCCTGACGTGATTCTGCTGCCGAGCGAGCCATTCCCGTTTCTCGAACGGCACGCGCTGATCTTTTCGGCGCTCGATACTCCGGCCTCACGCGAAGGTCGAATTCATATGTTGGACGGATCGCTGTTGACCTGGCACGGGACGCGCATCGCCCGCGCCATGAACCTTATCCCTTCGTTGTTATGTGACGAGCAGTCTAATGGACAATAATCGGTCGTGGGTGAAGATGTTCGGCGAGGTCGCGCACGAGTTGAAGACGCCGCTGACCTCGGCTAAGGGCTTTCTCGACCTGCTGCAAAACAGCGGCGAACCGCTGACGGCAAAACAGGCGCGCTGGACGAATCGCGCGGCGGAGGCGCTGGATCGAATGGAGCAGTTGGTCACCGATTTGCTCGAACTGGCGTGGATCGAGGCCGAGCGCCCGCTCGAACTGGAGCCGGTCGATCTGGCCGACCTGATTGAACGCTGCATCGAAGTCATGGCCGACACCGCCGAGCGCCGTCCGGTGACGGTTCACAGTGAGATTGAGCCGGATTTAGGCACGATTCAGGCCGATGAGCGCCGTCTCGAACAGGTCTTGCTCAACCTGATCAGCAACGCGATCAAGTACAACAAGGCTGAGGGCAAGATTTGGGTGACGGCGCAAGGCACACTCGGCGAGGTCGAAGTGCGCGTGCGCGATACAGGCAAGGGCATCGCTCAGGAAGACCAGGCGCGCGTGTTCGAGCAGTTCTTCCGCTCGCCGACCGAAAAGATTGAAGGGACGGGTTTGGGGCTGTCGATTGTCAAGGGGCTGGTCGAGAAGCATGGGGGTCGCGTGTGGGTGGAAAGCATCCTCGGCAACGGCTCGACCTTCGGCTTCACGCTGCCCCGGCAACTGCGCCAGAGCGAGAGCAGCGAAGGCGCGCGTGAAGCGCTGACCGCCCCGGTTGAAGAAGCGGAAAGCAGCGATTTCGTCCGCGAGGCCAACAGCAGCGAAGTGCTCGACGCGGTGGACGACAACATACAGGAGCCGCCGCAGTTGTACGTCGATCAGGACGAGCCGGACGTGGCCGAGCAGCCATGAGCTTGCCCCGCGTCCTCGCTTGATGGGACAAGGGCTGCTGATGAGAGGTTGTTGGGGCATTGCGTGTAACGCCCGGCTTTTTTCCTGATGCCCGTATTCAAACAAGCTTTAGCTCGTGTATTGCGCGAAGCCGCGCCAGGGTTGGTAGCCGTAGCCTTTCGGCGGCGCGCACGAGTCGAAATTGTCCGACAGCGTGATCTGGTAGGCCAGCGAAGTTGGCTTGAGCGTCTGCCGTCCGCCTGCCTTTTCGGTCATCACCTGAACTGACAGGCGTGGGTAGAACAGCGCCAGAATCCCATCCGTCGTGTAGATCACGGCGCACGGCGACCCCATCTGCACGATCAGGCTGCCGATGCTGACCGTCGAGGTGCGCATCGTCAGTTCGATTTCGTCAACCGTCGCGGAGCCGAAAATCAGTGCGCTGCCCTGAAATCCCGGCGGATTGGACGCGATATTGGTGTCAGGATCGAATTCTATCCCCGACCTGTCCTCCAATACCGTCAGCGCGCTGTCCCATGCTGTTTTTCCCGGCGCAATCCCCAGATAGCAGGGTTGGCCGTCACATTGACCGAGGTAACGAAACAAATCCTGCTGCATCGGCTGATTGCGACCGATCAGCAGCGCGCCCGCGCCCAGCAGTGCGCACACCAGCGATCCTATCAGCGCCGCGCGAATGATCCGCTTCATGGTTGCAACGACTATTTTCTGACTGTAGTTGTGATTTTAACTCAGCACGCAGCCCTAGAGCTTTTTTGTGACCCGGAATTGCAGCGGCGCGCCGAGCAGTAAGCGCGTCTGCGCCTGAATCGTCGGCAGCGCGAGGAAGATCACTGAGAGCACCGAGAGCAGCGGGAAGCTCAACAGGACGAGAATCCGCTCTTTCCACGTTGCCGGGCGGGTGCGCGGTGGCCGCGTGATCACGTCGATATACCAGTAGACCACGCCGAGCAGAACCACAATCACGGCGGCGAATTGCAGCAGCAGGAACAGCGGGTTGGTCGGCTGCGCGATCTCGGTCAGCAGGTTAGGATGGAGCAGAAAAGGCAGCTCTGAGCCGATCACCATAATCACCCAGCCCGCCCCCGCCTGAATGTTGTCGTGCGCCTCGCGCATCAGCAGGCTAAAAGCTGGGACGAACTCGATTTCCGGGTGTTCCAGCATCTTGGCAATCGTGTAGCCGACTTCCTTGACACCCCAGGCATGACGCAGCGTTTGCAGGTACTTGTTACGGATCAAATCCATCGTCGTCTCACCCGTTGTCGCCTGCGCCAGAAACGGGAAAAACACCCGCTCGACCTTGACCTCGCCATTGCGCGCGAAAAAGGCTTTGACAAACATGTGCCACTCGTCGGCGATCACGTCGGCATCCCAGTAGCCGCTGGTATCGAGCAGGCGCAAACTGAGCGAATATGAGGACATCGGCATCGGCTGCCACCAGTTCGCGCCCAGATAGCCCAGTTCAATCGCCGTCGAGTAGGCGTTGAGCAGGCGCATCGGCGGGCTGATCTCCCAGACGTTGCTGTGATAGCGGATTTGTCCCTGCCAGAAGCGCAAATGCCGATCCGGGTTGACGGCAAACAGGTAGGTCAGCGCGTAAAACATTTTGGGATGCCATAATGTATCGGCGTCCATCGTCGTCACGAGAATGTGATCGAGGTTGTAAGCCAGTTCATCGACCAACTTGCGCTTAATCCAGCGTGCCGCCCATGCTTCATTGGCTGATTTACACTGCATCTCACTCGGCAATCCGCGTGGATGCACCGTGTGATACAGATGCCGGAAGCACCCCGCGAATTCGCGCTCCAGACACTCGGCTTTTTCGATACACTCGGCTTCGGCGGCTTCCATCGCCAGCACAATCGTGATTCGGTGCTTGGCATCGTACTGCCGCGCGAGGTTTTCCAGCGAGCGAGCGAGAACCTGTTTCGGCTCTTTGTAATTGGGGATAATCACCACGTGCTGTACGTCGTCCCAGGCCAGCGCATCGGGCGGCGCGGTTTTGAGATACTGCTCGTGCCAGTCGATCTTTTCCCACTGGCGCATGATGCGCAGACCGTTGATCGCCGCGATTCCAGTTAGCAGAAAGCGGATGGCTGAATAGAGCGCTACGACCAGCGCGAAGATCAGCAGCGCGCGCGGAAACGCGACCGCGCCCACAACCGAGAGCAGCAGCGCGCCCCACGTCAGACAGCCGGGAATGCCGTCCAGGACACGTTCAGGGATCGCCGGAGGTGGCGTGCCAGCCCAGATCGATTGCCCGACGCCAAGCTGAACGTTATTGCGACGACCGCCACTCGATTGATAGGGCACAATTTCTCTCTGTACTGTCTACTGCGCGTGGATAAGGATAACACACTCGTGGGACGTGCCCAACCGTCATGCTAGAATATGAGAAGATGAACTTGAGCAAATAACGAGTAGGACATGGTACGAATTTTAGTCATCGACGACGATCAGACGCTCACCCGCCTGCTTCAGCTTGAACTGCACGATTACGATGTGACCACTGCCCGCGATGGTCTGGAAGGGATGCGCGTCTTTGATGGCCTGCGCCCTGATCTGGTCGTGCTCGACATCGGTCTGCCGCTGATGGATGGGCGCGCGGTCTGCCAGCGCATTCGGGAAATCTCCGACGTGCCGATTCTGATGATGACGGCGAATCCGGTGCGCGAGGAGGACATCGCCCACGCGCTCAATCTCGGCGCGGACGAGTTTATGCGCAAACCCTTACCGATGGTCGAGTTTCAGGCGCGGCTGCGTGCCCTGCTCCGCCGCACCAAGCTCGCCGACACCGACAAGCTGCTGCCGCAGGGCTACAAGGACAGCTATCTCGCCGTCGATGTGCCGCTGCGCTCGGTCACGGTCAATGGCGAGGAAGTGCGCCTGACGCCGACCGAGTTCAAGCTGCTGGCGCTGTTCGTTCAGCACCCCGGCGAAGTGCTGACCTTCCAGCAGTTGCTCGAAAGCGTCTGGGGTTTCGAGTATCGCAGCGAGCATCACTACCCGCGCATTTACGTCTCGCATTTGCGCCGCAAAATCGAGGCCGATGTCAAAAACCCGCTCTACATCCAGAGCGAGTACGGCATCGGCTATCGCTTCGTCAAGCAAAACCAGTAACGGGTGATGAGTGATGAATGATGAGTTCACCTCTAGCCTTTCTCATTACTCGTCACTCATTACTCACTGCTTTTGGAATAATCCCGTGCGTCGGCGTCCAGTCAAGCGCTTCTCTCGCTGCCTGGCTGCTACAGCGCTGCGATGGCGGACACGGCACGCTCGGATCGTACTCCGGCTGCGGCGCGCCGATCACCTGCGCCAACTCGCTCAGGTAATCGCGCTGGCGGATCGGCTCATCGACAATGTTGTATGTCGATCCGGCAGGCGCGCGATCCAGCGCCGCAACCAACGCCGCCGCGATGTCCTCGACGTGAACCAGCGGCAGCCACGAACTGCCGTCACACGGAATTTTCCGCTTGCCAGCGCGCAAATCCGCCATCGTGTCGTCCTGAAAGGTGTCTTTGCCAACGAATGTCCCGCCGCGCAGAATTGACCAGCGCAGCTTGTCGGTTGGCACAGCGCGCACCAGGTCTTCCATTTGGATCACGGTCATGTTGGTGCGTCCATCCGTGTAAAACGGCACGTCTTCCCGAATCCATTGATCGCCCATGCTCGGATAGGCCATGACAATGCTCTGCTGAAGATAGACCTTCGCGCCGACCTTCAACGAAGCATTGACCAGCGCAGTCGTCCCTTCGATGCGCAGTCGGGTGTTCCGCTCCCACGCTTCCGGCTTGCCCATCTCTGCCTGCGGCGGAATGGCCGTCGCCGCATGAATCACCGCCGCACAGTCGTCGAGCAGCGCGGGCAGCCTGTCAGCGATTCCCGGCGCGAGCAAATCGCACTCGACCACTTCCGCTAACGCGCCGAAATAGCGTCGTCCTGTATCGGGCGTGCGCACCAGCGCGTGTACTTCGTGCCCTGCTGTCACCAACTGCGGCACCAGCGCGCGACCGAGCACACCCGTCGCTCCAACGACTGCCACCTTCATGATTTGCTCCTTCCTGAACAACTATCTATCCCCACTCTATTCCAGCGACAGACCATTGGCAATTACCCTGTTGATCCATTTTTCCAAATACGCTTCCGCTTTTGGCTAGAGCTTAATCGCTAATCGCTATCCCTGGTCTTAGGTGGAGTTTACGTTCACGCCTGAGTTTGTTAAACTCCCTGCCATCAAAATCCAGACCGCTCTCAAGGGAGTGACAGTTTCATGACACAGGAACAGACGGCACCTGCCAAGCGGGTGATGGGCATTTTCGCACACCCGGATGACCCGGAATTTTTCTGCGGCGCGACCTTCGCTCGCTGGGCAGCGGAAGGCGCGGAGATCGTATTTGTGCTGGCGACCAGCGGCGATAAAGGCAGCGCCGATCCCGAAATGACGGGCGAGCGGCTCGCCGCGATCCGCGAGGAAGAGGAACGCAACGCCGCTCACGCGCTCGGCGTGAAAGACGTGATCTTCCTGCACTTCACCGACGGCGAACTTGAACCCTCGCTGACGCTGCGCAAAGCGATTGTGCGCCAGATTCGGCTCTTTAAGCCGAATATCGTCGTCACCGGCGACCCAACCGTCTACTGGATCGGGGATCGCGGCATGAATCACCCCGATCACCGTGCAATTGGCGAAGCGGTTTGCGCGGCGGTTTACCCAACCGCCCGTGATCGGCTCAACTTCCCGGAACTGGAACGGGACGAGCATCTCGAACCGCACAAGACCAAGCAGTTGTTCATCTCGGCCACGCAAAGCCCGAATATCAAGGTCGATGTGACCGCGTATGTCGAGACGAAAATCAAGGCGCTGCGCGAGCACAAGAGCCAGATTGCCGACATGGAAGCGATGGCCGAGCGTATCCGCAAAAACGTCGATCCCGAATCGCTGGAGGATTACAAGCACTACAGCGATTCGTTCCGCGTCATCACCTTCGACCGTTAGTCAACAAACGTCAAATGTAGGGGCACGACATGTCGTGCCCCTACGAACGAATAGGCATAAGGATGGACACGATGGCGACAGCCAACGAATTTAAAGCCGAAGCCGATGCCCTACGCGATGAACTGGTCGCGCGCCGCCGCGATCTGCACGAGCATCCCGAACTCGGCTTCGAGGAAGTGCGCACGGCGGGCATCGTCGCGCGCGAACTGAACAATCTCGGCCTCGAAGTGCAGACGGGTGTCGGCAAGACGGGCGTGGTCGGCCTGCTCGAAGGCGCGCACGATGGCCCGACGATTCTCGTGCGCGCCGACATGGACGCGCTGCCGATCCGCGAGGAAAACGAGACGGACTATGCTTCGCAGACCCTCGGCAAGATGCACGCCTGCGGGCACGACGGTCATACGACGATTGCGCTCGGCGTCGCCAAGCTGCTCTCCGAACGCAAGGATCAGATCGCCGGGCGGGTGAAGTTCGTCTTTCAGCCCGCCGAGGAAATCGGCAAGGGTGCGCAGGCGATGGTCGATGACGGCGTGCTCAGTGATTTGCGCCCGGATTATTCGGTCGGTCTGCATCTGTGGAACAGTATGCCCGTTGGTGAAATCGGCATCGCTGACGGCGCGGTCATGGCGGGCGCCTCGATCTTCAAGATCACCATTCATGGGAAAGGCAGCCACGCCGCCTCGCCGCATCAGGGCATTGATCCGGTTGTCTGCGCCGCGCAGTTGGTGACGGCCTTCCAGACGATCCCCAGCCGCAACGTCGATCCGCTCGATACGGTGGTGCTCTCGGTGACGATGATTCACACGGGCGATGCCTTCAACGTTGTCCCGCAGAGCGCCGAGATGCGCGGCACGGTGCGCTATTACAAGCGCGAAGTCGTCGATCTGGTCAAGACCCGGATGCAGGAAATGTGCGATCACATCGGCGCGGCCATGCGCTGCACCGTCGAACTCGACTTCCAGCCGATGACCATCCCGGTCGTCAATAATCCCGAAGTTGGCGCGAAGCTGCGGCAGGCGTTCGAGCCGCTGATCAAGCCGGAAAACATGCACCTGGCCGAGCGCACGATGGGTTCCGAGGATGTCAGCCTGTTCATGGACGACATTCCCGGTACGTACTTCTTCCTCGGCGCGAAGGACGAGACGCGCGACGCCTATTATGGTCATCATCACCCCCGCTTCAGCATCGATGAAGACGCGCTGCCGCTCGGCGTGGCGCTGCTCTCGACAGCCATCGCGTCCTACGTGCTGCCGGAATAGAACGCGATGCCATCGAGCAACGTCTTCCACTGGCTCGACGGTCGTGGCTGGCTGATCTTTTCGGGCGACGCCGACGACGATATTCGCGCGCTGGCGCTCGGTCGCGCCGCCGCCGACGGCGCGGTCGCCTGCATTTCGCTCTCCGGCGATCCTGATCAGCTTTTGGACGACATCTCCGATCTCGGCGCGCCGTCCGGCTATCTGGTCGATGTGCTGGGCGAGGACGATCAAACGCTGCGGGACAAGCTCGCGCAGGCGGGCATGGTGATCATCACGGGCGGCGAAAGCCCGCTCGACGTGCGCGGCGCGCTCTACGGCGTGGCGCTTGAAGGGATTCAAGCCGCCTACCAGAACGGCGCGATCATCCTGCTTGAAAACTTCGCGGCGACGGCCTTCAGTACGTGGATTATGGACGAAGAAATCGAGGACGGGCTGAAGTGGCTCGACGGCGCGGCAGTTTTCATGGATGGCAGTGCCGCCGAACAAGCCAAGCCAATCTTCGCCGAACATCCCGAAGCCGTTGCGGTCGCCATTCAGCCGGGATCGGCGCTGGCGTTTGGCCCCGACGGTGAGATTCAGGCGTGGGGACGGCGCGAAGTGACC
>DASZXN010000234.1:0-5373 GCA_035545875.1 Phototrophicaceae bacterium | reverse complement strand
TGCCATGTTGGAGTCCTTTATTTGGGTTTGTTGGGCGAAACGAGCGATGAAAACAGGTGCAGCAGCCAGTGGATCGGATCATTACTGTGATGCTCCTCCGCTGGCTGATCAGCGGCTTCTTCGGCGCGCACTTTGTCGCGCATCTGGCGGATGGTCAAGATGGTGCTGGTGTCATCCGAGTCATGTTCCGTCTCGGCGACTGGCTCTGGTTCGATTTGATGCTTGGAGCGCAGTGAAACGCGCGGATACTCGACCAGCGTATCCTCATTTTCTGTCGCGGGAACAGGTTTGGCGCGCAGGTTGATCTCGTCGGACTTAGCCGCGCTGCGCAGCGACATTGACGGATCGGTGAGAATTGTCGGCTCATAGCCGTCAATCGCTTCGCTGAGGCGCTGGGTCACGCGGTTGCGAAAGCCGGGACGATCCGTCGTGAAGAAGCTGGCAATATCAATGGCGGCGCGCTGATCCAACTGCGCGAGTACGTCTGAATTCGTGCCAAAAGCAAAAAATGACGGGATCGGCATTCGTTTATCCGCAAGCGTTGCGATCAGCAAATCGCGGCCTGTCGGCGTAAACGGCAGAAACAGCCGATCTTCCGCACGCCGATCCAGATAGGTCGCCACAAACGGCTCGACGGGCTTGCGGATCGCGCGGCCTGTCCATTCCTGCTCGGCGCTGGTGGTCGTGCGCAGCGATTCGATCTCGTCAACTGTCCCGCTCACGTTTAAGAGGTCGGCCTGCTGCTCGACAAATGAAGGGAGCGCGCGGCTGAAGTCGGCTGCGTCTTCCTGTTGGACGGCGATACCCTCGATCACGCCGATGTCGCGTCCGGCGTGCTGGCGTCCGCTGTTATAGTGGCGCAGCAGCAGCAGATACGCGCCGAGCGGGAAAAAATACAGGCTCGGAAACGCTGGCGTCAGACGTGATACGTCGGTCACGTAATTGAAAATACCGCCAATCGTGCTGACCTCCTTATTGGTCAGCAGTGCCGGACGGATGAACGCTGTGAAGTCCAGCCGTTGATTGCGCGTGAACAGAAACGTCTCGTAGCGCATCGGGCTAGACCAGCAGCGGGCGCATCTTCTTGTTGGCCGTGCGGGTCACCGCCCGGATTTTCGGCTCCATCTCCTTGAGCCGCTCGGCAGTCTCCTTGCGCTCCTCCTCAAGCTGCTTGATCGTACGCCCACGCAAAATCCGCGAGAGCACGTTTTTATCCAAATGCGACAGACGGCTTTCCAGATCGCCGATCTCTTCTTCGAGGATCAGCGCGTTGCGGTCGAGTTCGTTGCCAATCGAGTAGAGGAACGGATACTGGATGTTTTCCGGCTCCGGCGATCCGATCAGCTTGAAGCTGGCGAGGTCGTAACCCTGTCCCTCGCTAGCAACGGCAGCATTCCCTTCACCGACAATCGAGACGGCCAGCATCGCCGACGGATAGAGCCAGGGGCGCAGGCTGCTGACTTTGGCGCGTTCCTCGCGCACGAAGTCGTGGATGCCATGAAACACCTGGCGCGCTTTGGCGTAGAGCTTCTCGTAGTCGTTGGCTTTATACTCGTCGGGCAGCGCGTCGGCTTTGGTCAGCACGATTGAAATGGTGATGCCGTTGTTCAGCCCCTCTTCACCTTCGTCGGCGGGCTTGAACTTGTAGCTGTTGAGCAGGTGGAAAATCAGCGGGGCGGAGGTCAACATGCGCGCTTCGATCAGCGGGCGGGTCGCAATCGTATAAGCGTCCGCGACGATGATGACGGCGTTGCTCTCCTGAATATCGGCGTGAAGCTGCGCCGCCGCATCCGATTCGTCGGTCGGCTGGTTGATCGCGCCGCCCTGATAATCGACCCACAGGAAATCGGTGATGAACTGATCCTGAAAATAGAGCTTGAAGCGGTCTTCGCGCCGACCCATCGTCGGGGCAGGCCACTGCTTGACCATCACGAAGTCGCTCCAGGGCTTCATGTACTTGGTCGTCGTATCGACATCTTCATCCTCGATGCGGAATCCCTCGATGCCTTCGACCATCAGATACAGCAGCCCCAGTGTATAGGTCGTTTTCCCCTGACCTGTTCCACCAAACAGTGTCACTTTAAGAGACATCGTTCATTCCTTCTCTGCGATTGCAAATGTGACCCTAGTGTAACGGTAGTTTAGGGACTGTCAACGCCGCGTTAGGCGTTTGTTAATTTAGAACGGGACGCTTATTCGAAGAGTTTCGAGAGCGTCATTTGAAAGTCGGGGATGACATCACTGAAGTCGATTTTGGCATCACCGCTGAGGTGAAGCGGCTGTTCGGCGTCCGGCGAATAGACGATTGCTTTGCGGCGCTGCGGATCAACGACCAAAATCAGGCGCACCCCGTCGGCGAGATAAGCATCGACCTTTTCATCGACTTTTGTATATTTATCGGTTGGGGAGACGACTTCGATGACGAGATCAGGAATGAAAAGATAAGGCTTCTCACGCCAATCCGTATTAGCCTCAATGTAGGTTGCCCAACGTTCTTGAGAAATGAATAAGAGATCGGGAATACGCGAACCTATAACCCAATTCGAGTCGTAGTGGTCAGGAAGGACATAAGTTGCTTCAATGAAGCATTGACCTGGCTTATGAAGTACCAGGTGAGCAAGCAGGAACTGGTAGATAACGTGAATGATGTAGTTATGTCCGCCGACCGTTGGCAATCTCGGAATCCTTTCACCGTTGATGAGTTCAAAGGGATGGTCGTTGCTGAGTTCGATGAACTCGTCCAACGGCATTCCGATTTTTTCGTGAACAGCCATGCTGTACCTCTCGCTTGCTTTTACTGTATTATAACATTCGGGACGCGCGTTGGTTCATGCGGGAGCTTCGCCAGTTCGTCCAGCCTGGCGTAAGCGCTCGGCAGTGTCGCGCGATGGTAAATCATCGAGGCGCTGCGCCGCAGCAGTTCAGGGCGCAGGCGATTTGGATTACGCGCAAGTGTTTGCAGTTCACGCCACGTTTTGCGCGAGCGATATTCCTTGTGAACGACCGTGTGCAGTTGGCGATAGAACTCGGTGTGGAACGGCCCCTGATAGAGCATGGCGAGGTCTTCGCTGTCGATCCAGTTTTCGCGCTCGCCCAGTTCGTGCTTGATGGCCTCGTAAAACTTCGTCCCCGGCAGCGGGTAGCTGACCGAGATGCCGATGTCGTCGGGCATGAGGTCGCGCACCATTTTGAGCGTCAGGTCGATGTCCTCACGGGTCTCGCCGGGGTAGCCGAATTGCAGGAAGAACGCGACCTTGACGCCGTGTTCGTGGAGCCTGCGCGTCGCCTCGTAAATCTGCGTGACCTGGGTGCCTTTTTCCATCGCGTCGAGGATTTTCTGCGAACCACTTTCCGCGCCGACCCAGACGATTTGCGCGCCCGCTCGTGCCAGCGCCGGGATCGTCTTGCCGCGCAGGAGCAGATCGACGCGGTTCAGGCTTTTGAACGGGATACGCAGATCGCGCGCCGCCAGCAGATCGGCAAATTCCTCGATCCAGCGATCCTGAATGCCCATGATGTCGTCCATAAACCAGATCGAGTCGGGGGTGAAGCGTTCCTTGAGCCACGCCATCTCCTCGACCACATTCTGCGGGCTGCGGACGTTGTAGCGCTGCCCCCAGATGGGCTTGGCGCACCAGTTGCAGTGAAACGGACAGCCGCGCGTCGTGACCAGATTCATCGAGTAGTAGCCGTGATGCTCCGTCCAGATGGCGCGATAGGCGTCCCGATCCACCAAGTCCCACGCGGGAAATGGCAGGCTGTCGAGCTTGCTAATCACGGGGCGCGGCAGTGTCTTATGAACGCTGCCATCGGGATTGCGATAGGCGATTCCCTGAATGTTCTCCAGCGGGGTCGCGTTTCTGCCAGAGAGATGATCGATCAGTTCGGGCAGGGCGGCGTCACCTTCGCCGATCAGCACGTAATCCGCGCCGCGCGCCAGATATTGATCGGCGTGATCCGTTTCGTCCGCGCCGCAGCAGATCATGATACAGCCGCGCGCTTTCGCCGCATCGATCATCGTAAAAGCGGCTTCGCGCATCCGCAGCAGCGACATTTTGCTCAGGTAGTTGAAGTTATCCTCGAACAGCAGCGCATAACGCGGCTTGTGCTGATCGAGCGCTGCCGCCCAATCGTCGGTCGATTGCGCGAGCATAGCATCGAACAGAGCGATGCTGTAGCCGCGCTCGCGCATGATTGAAGCGGCATAGAGCGTGCCGAGCGGCGGATAGGGCTGCATCGCCGCGTAGAGCTTGGGATCGAAGCGCGGATAATACGACTGCCCGAACAGCAGATCGCTCATACGCCTTCTCCGCGCACGTGCAGCGGCGTGACCCGAATCGGGACGTTGAACTGCTGGGCAAGCTGTTCGAGCGTCAGGCCAATATCGGGAATACTCTCGCGGTATTTGTCGGCGTAGAGCGCATATTTATCCGCGAGGGGGAATGAATAATCAATGGCAGCCTCGCCCTGAATGACGACATATTCTCCCGCGTCGTCGCCAATCGAAACGCTCAACGCGACTTTGGCATTGGCCTGAATGTTTTTGACTTTCTGCGAACCGGGAGTCGTGTAGATCGTGAACACGTCGCCGTCGCGGACGAACCAGACGGGCGTTGGCTGCGGCATTCCGTCCGCGCGGATGGTGGTGAACCAGACGTATTCCGACTTCGCGATGATGTCGTTGAATTGTTCGGGAATTTGGACAGCCATTTGGAACCTTACTCCTAGAAGACGCGCCAGCGGCGGCGCGCGAAAGGGTCTTCGAGTAATTCTAGTCCCGGTTCTTTGAGCGCGCAGCGTGCGATCTGCCGGGCGAGGGTGACATTGATGCTCTTTTCAGTATCGTCTAAACGGGCGCGAACGGTTTCAATCTGCGGGAATTTCGCCATCACGTCCGGGTTGCCGATTTGCGGCACGCCGCCGCGCACCACCAGCGCGAGATCGGCGCGGCGCACGTCGAGAATATCTTTATCCTGTGGCAGCACGATCCAATCGGCAGGCGCGCCGAGCTTCAGATAGCCGTAAAGTTCCTCGATGCCCGTGTAGAAGGCGTTGCCCATAAAGAGAATAAAGCGAAGCCTGTCGTCGCCCATTTGGGGATCGACGCAGGCCATAAGCGGATGGGCTGCGCGGATTTCATCGAGCAAGTCACCATCAGCGGTTAGGCGCGAGTCGCTGCCGATGCCCATCGCATTGACATTGATGTCAGGATCGAATTCATAGAGGCGCATATCAATCGTTTTGCCGAGTAAATACAGATTGGTCGAGGGACACCAGATCACGCCGCTAATGAAGTCCTTCTCCGCATCCATAATATCATCGCGCGTCATGCCGACACAGTGAATGAGGACTGTCCATGAAGGCGTTATTCCG
>DASZXN010000233.1:0-1937 GCA_035545875.1 Phototrophicaceae bacterium | reverse complement strand
GATTTGCCAGTTCTTCAGCAGAGATTTCCAGATCGGAGCGCACGTAGCGGTAATAGAGCACGCTCCAGGCCAGCAGTTCCGCCGCACCAATCGCGCTTAACGCCTGCAAATCCAGATATGCCTGATCAACGGTCGCCCGCTCATCGACCCCACTCAAACGAAAAGCAGCGCGCCCCTCGTTGAAGGCACGCGCGATTTCGGTGACGAGCAAATCGCGCACGGCGAAGGCGCGCGCATTCGGGCTGTTGGGCATATCCGGCGCGTTGACTGCCAGATCGATCAGCAGGAGATACTGCAAGCCGCCGTCCGCATCAGCCTTATGTGAGGCGTGGATCAGCGCGTTGAGTGCCGCGCTGACCGCTTCATGACCGATGTAGGGAGTCCGATTCGGCAGCGCTGGCGTCATTCGCGTGAGTGTTCCTTGAGCGCCTGCCGAATCTCGCGTTCACTGTCGCGTTTGGCGAGGTCAGCCCGCTTATCGTACTGACGTTTGCCCTTCGCCAGCGCGATCTCAATTTTGGCGCGGCCTCGCTGCAAAAAGACCATCGTCGGGATGAGCGTATAGCCGCGCTCACGGACTTTACTGACAATCTGAGCAATTTCTTTCTTATGCAGCAGCAGCTTGCGCGGGCGCATCGCATCGACGCGCCCATAAACACCAGCCTGCTCATACGGCGTGATGTGAACACTCAGCAGCCACAATTCGCCGTCGCGCTCCTGCACGAACCCTTCCTGCAAATTAATGTGATTCGCGCGAATCGACTTGATCTCTGAGCCGACCAGAACAATTCCCGCCTGATAGGTCTTTTCCAGAAAATAATCGTGACTCGCGCGCCGATTGCGGGCGATCACCTTGATGCCACTACCCTCTTTCTCGCTCATTGGGTTAAGCCCCTTTCACTGTCGTCAACCCAAGCCCTTTACGGCGAAGTCGTCGCGGCTTCGGTTGTTGAGATTGTTACGGCGTTCGTCTGCGATGCCGCCTGTGGAGTCGCAGCGACCGTACCGGGTTTTCCTTCCAGATATTGAACCGCCTGCCCCAGTTCCAGATCGCGCCCCTGCGCGTCCGGCGTAACCGGGATGTCGGGTGTCAGCCCCACGCCGTCGAGATGATGTTTCTTCGGCGTCAGCCACTCGGCGGCGGTGATATGCAGCGACGATTTGTCGGAAAGCGAGAAAATCTCCTGCACCGTGCCTTTACCATAGGTTTTCTGGCCGATCAGCACGCCGCGCTGATCATCCTGAATCGCGCCTGCGATCAGTTCCGCGCCGCTGGCTGTCATGCCGTTGACGAGTACAACCATCGGCAGCGTGGTGATCAAGCCGCTGCTCTGCGCGCTGTAGGTCTGCTCGCCCTGCTTATTATCCTCAAAGACAATCGGGCCGCTGGCGATAAAAGCGTTCGCCACCTGAACGGATTCTTCAAGCAGGCCGCCGGTGTTATTGCGCAGATCAAGCACGAGAGACTTGACGTTCTTGCTCGTCAGGTCTTGCAGCGCCGCCTTGAGTTCGTCGGGCGTGCGGCTGGTGATGATCGAAATCTGCACGTAGCCAATCGTCGGGTCTTCCGCCAGCACGCGATAGGTCACGGATGGCACGTTGATCACTGCAAACGGGATCAACACGGTCAGGCTCTTGCCCGACGCCGCCTGCGTCACCGTGATCTGGACGCCATTGCCCTGCTTCACCTCGCCGCGCATCATCTGGTCGATGCTGTCCTGCCCGACATTCGGATCGAGCGGCTGACCGTTAATCTGTGTGAGGATGTCGCCGTCCGCGATTCCAGCGGCTGCTGCCGGGCTGTCTTTATAGGGGTAGAGCGCGAACTGCCCCTGCTCGTTGCGGTGAATCTGCACGCCGATGCCGCCGTAGGTTCCCGCCAGCACGTCCGATTCGCTGGCAGCAGTCGGCGGTTCGATAAAGAAGGTGAAGCGGTC
>DASZXN010000232.1:0-1858 GCA_035545875.1 Phototrophicaceae bacterium | reverse complement strand
TCATAAGCTCGTTCGAAGGCTTGCTGGCGACCCGCGTACAGTGCTTGCTCGGCAGGGGTGGCGCCAGCCATATCCAGTTCTTCTGGAGGGTTCAATATAACCTGGCCTAGTTTGCCGACCGACTGCATAGCTATTTCTTGATAGCGAAGTTCGACTTCGGGTGGTGTTAATTCAATCATTTCTGTGCTTTCTCCGCACCCTTAGGTTCTTCGACTTTGTACGACTTGGCGATCTTGTTCGCTAAGTCGATGATCAGCTTCTTCGTCTTGTCGTCAGGCTCTCCGCCCTTGTTGATTTCTTCGGTCACTTTGGCATGGTCGTGCTTCAAGTCGCGCAACAGGCTGTCCTGTGCAGACTTGACCTTATCCAATGGCACCACATCGAAACAGCCTTCGGTCGCTGCCAGCAGCGTGCTGTACATCTGCCAGACCGAGTACGGGCTGAACTGCGGCTGCTTGAGCAGCTCAGTCAAGCGCTGGCCGCGCTCGATGCGCTGACGGGTTTCAGCGTCGAGGTCAGTAGAAAACTGGCTAAAGGCCGCTAGTTCGCGGAACTGCGCCAGGTCGACGCGCAGACTCTTCGCCACGCTTTTGACGGCTTTGGTCTGCGCGTCGCCGCCCACGCGTGACACGGACAGACCGACTGAGATGGCCGGACGGATACCCTGATAGAACAGGTTGGTTTCAAGGAAGATCTGACCGTCGGTGATCGAGATCACGTTGGTCGGGATGTAGGCGCTGATGTCGCCGGCTTGGGTTTCGATGATCGGCAGGGCTGTCAGGCTGCCAGCACCTTTATCATCAGACAATTTAGCTGAGCGCTCCAAAAGCCGCGAGTGCAGATAGAAGACATCGCCGGGGTAGGCTTCGCGGCCCGGCGGGCGGCGGAGCAGGAGGGACATCTGGCGGTACGCAGCCGCGTGCTTAGTCAGATCATCGTAGATGATCAGCGCATGCTGCTTATTATCGCGGAAATACTCACCCATGGCGGTCGCGGCGTAAGGAGCTAGGTACTGCATGCTGGCCGGGTCGGCAGCGCTGGTAGCGACTACGATTGTCTGATCCATGACGCCTTCGCGCTTGAGACGCTCGATGAGGCGGGAAACCTTGCTCAGCTTCTGGCCGATGGCGACATAAATATTGATGACCCCGCTCTTCTGACGATATTGGTTGATCATCGTGTCTACCGTTACGGCTGTCTTGCCGGTCTGGCGGTCGCCGATGATAAGCTCGCGCTGGCCGCGGCCAATCGGCACCATCGCGTCGATGGCCGTGATGCCGGTCATCAGCGGCTCGCTGACGTGTTTGCGATCCAGAACGCCGGGGGCGGTTTTCTCGACCGTACTAGTCAGCTTCGTTTTGACTGCGCCTTTGCCGTCGAGCGGCTGGCCGAGCGGGTTGACGACGCGGCCGATGAGCTCCGGTCCGACAGGAACCTCAAGCACCTGGCCTGTCAGCTTAGCGCCGGCGCCGGCTTTGATACGCGTGTCGTCTCCGAGCAGCACGGCGCCGATCTCGTCTTCACCCAGGTTGAAGGCAAAAGCCGTGATCGAGCCGCCGTCGATGGCGTCGATCTCGATCATTTCGTTATAACCGCAGTTCGTCAGTCCGTAGATCCAAGCCACGCCGTCGCCGATACGGGTAACGATGCCGACTTGTTCGATCTCGGGGCGCTTTTTCAGCTCATCGATAGCCGAACGGATATCTTCTGATAATTCTTTGATTGAAACATCTATCGCCCTCTAGGTATTCCTTTCCTGTGCAGCGAGACGCTTGAAGTTGTTGAGCTTGGACTGGACCGACAGATCGAGCTGCTGGTTCGCCATCTTCAGCTGGATGCCGCCGATGATTGTCTCATC
>DASZXN010000231.1:0-9706 GCA_035545875.1 Phototrophicaceae bacterium | reverse complement strand
GATTCGTGCGGGAGTACGCGTCGTTGCTGCCGATCCACTGCTGCGCGCCTTCGCGGGCTGTTTGGCGACCAGTAATTTCGCCTCGAATATCTTCTTCGCACTCTATATTCTGTTCGGCACGCAGGAACTTGGCCTAGATGCGGTGGAACTCGGTCTCGTCTATGGTATTGGAACGACGGGAGCGGTCGTTGGGGCATTGCTCGCACCTCGCCTCGCGGCACGGATCGGCGTAGGCCGCGCGGTGATCGCTGGCGCGCTGCTTGGGTCGCTGGAAGTGCTGCCCGCCGCGCTTGCCACGCCTGCGCTGGCGATCCCACTGCTCCTGCTCTCCAGCTTGCTCGGCAATTTCGGCTGGGTACTCTACAACATCAATGCGATGAGTGTGCGTCAGGCCGTCACGCCGACAGCGCGTCAAGGTCGCATGAACGCGACCTTTTATTTCCTCGTCGCCGGGATGCTCCCGCTCGGCGCGCTGGCAGGTGGAGCGCTTGGTCAGGCACTGGGTATGCGCACCGCAATCATCCTTGCCGCTGCCAGCAGTCTGCTGTCGGTGCTATGGGTGGTGTTCTCGCCTGTGCGCCACCTCACGCGGATTCCGTCGGCAGTGTGATGACTCTCTGGAATCCCGTTTCGCTTTATCTGCCGATCTTCAACCAGAACGAGCCGCCGTTCAGATCAAGCTCAAGTGGAGCAAGCATTTGACTTAACGCCGGGTCGTTGAGAATAAAACGCATGGGCAGGAGGGTCTGAAAGCGCTGAGTCTCCGCCAGCAGATAGCAGGCAAGGAGATATTGTTCGGAGTAATAACGGTCGTTCCAATCCGCCGGGTAATCATCGGGCAAAAATATATCGTGGATATGGACAATCACGCCGGGTTTCAGGCGCGGAATAATGTCGAGGAATGCCACTGTCACGTCCGAATTGGTAAAGCAGCGGTGCGAACCATCAAAGAAGAAAATGTCGTTGGCCTCAAGCTGATCGAACAGGCTGAGATCAACATCTTCCAACCGTTGATAGATCAGCTTGTCGGCCACATCAGCAATCTCGCGGCGCGGAAATGGATCAACGCAGCAAATCGCCGTTGACAGCTTCGCATCGGTCACGGCTTTTCTGGCGAAATGGGTTGAACTCCCCGAACCGACCTCAAAGTATCGCTTCGGCTGATACAGCCTGATCATGCTGTAGAGAGCCAGGGCATCGGCATTCGGGTAGTAGATTGAATCTTTAAAATTGGGGGACGTTTGTGGGTTTTTGAATTCTTTGATCTGCTCAAAGAAGGCTTGAAATTCCTGAAGCTTTTCCGCGTAGACAGCGCGATCTTTTTCGATCAGCGTCGTGAGTTGCTTGCTCCCAAAATCGTGACGTGGACGAGATGTGACAGGGTAATCAATATAGATAACCTGCCCATGCCCGCGCAATTTCGAATTGAGGTAGCGTAGGTTTAAGAATAACCATTCGAACATGAATGCTGTTGTCCTGATGAGATTGGTCTGGAAGTTATTACTGCCGCATTATAGTACCAATCATGTAGATGAAATCCATAAGCTCGCTCGGCGAAACACCTATCAAACGCGGTTTATGTCCGCCGGGAAGCGTGCGCAAATCAATCAGGGGTAGAGCAGGACGCCCTGCCCCTCTCTATACTCGGAGAATTTCTACAGCCCGTAAATATCCGTGTATTTCTTCTTCAGATACTCGGTGTAGTGCGAGCTGTCGATGCTGCCGCCGGTGATGCGCTGCGTCAGTTCGTCTGCTGTGAACTTGCGCCCGTACTGGTGGATGTTCTCGCGCAGCCAGCCGAGCAGCGTATCGAATTTGCCGTTGGCGATGTCACTGGGGATGCTCGGACGATCCTGCACGGCCTTGTTGTAATACTGCGCCGCCAGCAGATTGCCGAGCGCGTAGGTCGGGAAATAGCCGAGCAGCCCGCTCGACCAGTGAACATCTTGCAGCACCCCGACGCGATCATTGGGCGGGGTCACGCCGAGGAAGGTCTGGAACATCTCATTCCACGCTTCTGGCAGGTCTTTCGCCGCGATTTTGCCCGCCGCCATATCCATTTCCAGTTCGAAACGCAGCATGATGTGCAGGTTGTAGGTCGCTTCGTCCGCCTCGACGCGGATAAACGACGGCTGCACCTTGTTGATCGCCTTGTAGAACTGATCGACGCTCACGCCCTTCAGTTGATCGGGGAACACCTCGCGCAGCGTGGGATAGGCCCACTCCCAGAAGCCGCGACTGCGCCCGACGAAGTTCTCCCACATGCGCGACTGCGACTCGTGAACGCCGAGCGACGTGCCGCGCGAAAGCGGTGTCCCTTCCAGCGAGGGATCGACGCCCTGCTCGTACATGGCGTGACCCGCTTCGTGCATCGTGCCAAACAGCGCCGCGCTCAGGAAATCGGGATAAAAGCGCGTCGTGATGCGCACGTCGCCCTGCGAGAAGTTGGTGCAGAAAGGATGGACGACTTCATCCTGCCGCCCACGATTGAAGTCGTAGCCGAAGGCTTTGACGACCATTTCGCCAAAGGCGCGCTGTTTGGGAATGTCGTAGGGCTGGTGCAGCATCGCGTTGTCGATCACGTCGCCTTTGGCGCGAATCGCGCTGATCAGCGGGACGAGTTCGGCTTTATGCGCGTCGAATATCTGCTTGACGCGAGCGGCGGTCATGCCGCGCTCGTATTCGTTGAGCAGCGCGTCGTAGGGATGCTCGGTATAGCCCATCTGCTCGGCAGCCTGCCGCTTGAGATCGAGGATTTGCTCCAGCGTCGGCTCGAAGGCGTTGAAATCGCTGTTGGCGCGCGCCGCCGCCCAAACCTGATGCCCGACCACTTCCATCTCGGCAATTTTGGCGACCAGTTCGGTCGAGAGGCAGGTTTGCAGATGTACGTCCTTCGCGACGACCCGCACCATGCTCGCCTCGGTCGAGTCGTAAGGCATCCCATCGATCTCGCTGCTCGCGTCTTCGAGCAGGCGGCGCGTCTCATCGCTGATGATCATGTCGTGTTCGATGCGCGAGAGCGTGCCAATCTGCGCGGCGCGTGCCGCCATGCCGCCCGGCGGCATATTCACCTGCTGATCCCAACTCAGCACGGCAATCGCGCGGTTGATGTTGCGAATCTCAGCCAAGCGGCTGACGAGTGCCTGATATTTCTCGCCCATTGTTTTCATCCTGTCGGTTTCGCCATTCAACAAATTTTAACAGGCGATAGTTCGCAAGACGAGGACAGGTTTCTAGATGCTGACTATCCGCGCGAAATGAACGTGCTCGAAAGCGTGGTAGCGATCTGTCCGCCCGGCGAAATAGCGCGCCTCGATCTCGGCGGGACTGAGATTTTCCACTAATTTCAGCCCGATTTGTGCCAAATCCTCGCCTAACATGTGCGGATCGAAGCCCGTTTGCATCGGCTCACCAACCATCCTTGCGCTGGCCTGCATCAACTGAGTGCGCCGCGCGACTTTGGCGGGATCGAAAGCATCAGCATCCATATAGTCAAAGACGAGCGTGCTGCCCGGCGGCGCGATCCGCCGAATCTCCTCCAGTGTCGAGAATACAATCTCGCGGGACAGGTAGTAGGTCACGCCGAGCCAGCTAAAGAATGTCAACTGCTGCGGATCGTAGGTCGATTGCAGCAACTCCGTGCGAAAGCTCTGCTGGTTGAAATCGACCGGGACGTAATGAAGCTGCGGCGGCCTATCCCAATCAGCGGTGCGCTGACGTTTCATCGCTTGCGTGACCGGATGATCGACCTCAAAGACCTGCAAGCCCGCTGCCAGCAAATCAGCGCGACGAAAAGCGAACGTGTCGAAGCCCGCGCCGAGGATCACGTACTGGCGCGTGCCCTGATCGGCGGCAGCTTGCAAGCAGTCTTCCGTGTAACGCGAGCGGCTGAGGGTCACAGGGCCGTGCATCGTTTGGATAACCGAGGCTAACGCTGCTTCCTGATCAGGCTGCGTGACCGCGAAATCGGGATCAATCGTCGGCAGCGCATCCGCCAAATTGCGGTTGAAACTGGCGTGTTCCCCGGCGCTGTAGAGCCGATCTGCCATGAAGTCGTCGAAAATCTTCGGGCTATCGTGGGTGGCATGATAGGCGCGAGCATAGGCCGTGACCAGCGCGGTGATCCAGGGGCGAGTTTGCATGAGTTTGTCCTCCACAGGATGTGTGGAGACTCTATAGCATAAATTTTCGGGCGAAGATGTGACCGAAATCACAGACATTCGCCGCGATTTGTGCTAGGCTAGAGAGCATTCTGAATCAAACAAATCTACGCCCTTGCACTTTGTTTTGACTCAACACGCATTACTCGTCACTCATGACTTCGAGGTAACTCATGCCCGACAGCGCGACTTTTGCCCTGTTCCTTGCTGCCGCGATCATGCTGGCGATCACGCCCGGCCCCGGCATCTTTTACGTGCTGGCGCGCAGCATTAAGGGCGGACGGCGCGAGGGCTACGTCTCGGCGGCGGGGACGGCGGTCGGCGGGTTGTTTCATGTGATCGCGGCGGCGCTCGGCATCTCCGCGATTCTGGCGGCTTCCGCGACCGCTTTCAGCGTGGTCAAATACATCGGCGCGGCTTACCTGATCTACCTCGGCATCCGCGCCGTGTTGAGCAAGGACAACCCGATTGAACTGGACGAGACGGCAGCACGTCAGAGCAGGCAGGCGTTTTTTCAGGGCGTGCTGACCGAAGTCCTCAACCCGAAAACGGCGCTCTTCTTTCTGGCCTTTATTCCCCAGTTCGTCAATCCACATGGGACGGTTGTGCTCGAATTCATCCTGCTCGGCAGCATCAGCGTGTGCCTGAACAGCAGCGTCGATCTGCTCGTCGTGACGGTCGCCGGGCCAATTGGCGTGCAGTTGAAGCGGCGCGCCCGGCTGCGCACCGGTCAGCGCCTGCTCTCCGGCTTCAGCCTGATCGCGCTCGGCGCTTACGTCGCGCTTTCCGGGGAAAAGCAGGGGTAAATTAACGTGAATTCTGGATAAGCTGAACGACAGAGGAATGGGTCTCTCACCGGGGCACGATATGAAGGGGTCTAAAAAGTCGTCCATTCAGCTATGCTGCCCTCATCCCCCGTGCCCTTCTCCCTGAGAGGGTTTCTGAAAACTCCCTCGAATGGGCGGTATTTCTCCCGCTTTCCAGAAACGCTCTGAGGGAGAAGGGGTGCAAATCCCGCGCCCTGAGGGAGAGGGATTGAGGGTGAGGGCTTTTTCAACGCCCCATGTCGTGCCCCTGCAATCCGACCTAACAATCAGAATAAAAATGCGGCGATCCCGATGGGATCGCCGCATTTGTTGTCAGTGAACAGTGAAGTTACACGTACCGTCCTGCTCGGTGATGCTGGAGCCGGGGCCGTACTGCTTCGCGCCGTCGTAAATCTCGCGCGACCAGGTGACCTTGTAGCTGATCTGGTGCTGACCTGCGAGGAGCGGCTGCGAGCGCACGAACCAGTACACGACCCACTGGCCGTTCTCCTGCTTGATCGCGCCCTGTCCCGATTTGTAATCGAGCGGGTTGCCGTCGAGCCGCACGTCGTAAGTCGCGGCGTTAACGTCGTCCTGAACCTGCTGCTGCGTGGTCGCGTACCAGTTCCAGAACACGTCGATGGTCGATCCAGCCGCCAGATTGTTCGGCGGCGGCGAGCCAAAGCTGCGATCATCGCAGTAGGCCAGCACGTCAACGCCCGTGCGCGCCGCAATAGTGCCGGGCGGCGGCGTCACGGTCGGCGGCGACTGGATCAGCGGCCCGCCCGTAGGCCCACCGATGGGCGCACCGTTGGGCGTGACGTTGATCAGCGTGACGTTGACTTCCGGGATGAAACCGCCGCCTGCCAGCGCGGTCGCGGTATCGTCAATCGCTTCGAGATTGGGCAGTTGCAGTCCGGTGACAGTCGCGGGATTGGCGTTCTCGATCACGGGCGTGGGCGACTGCGCGTTGGAGATCGAGAGCGGCGGCGTCGGCGTGATCGTGCCGCCGCCGAACAGCGCAGTCGGCAGCGTCGTCCCCTGCGCCAGCGTCGTCCCATTGGGCGAAGGCGTCAGCGACGGAAAGGGCGTCTCGGTCGGCTGCAAACGGATCAGGTCGGACGAGACCCAGCCCTCGTTACCGTCTTCGAGGCGGATGTTCAGCCACGTGCCGTCATTGTTGCGACCGAGAATCTGCACCCGCGTCGCAGGCTTGAGCGCCTCGACCGCATCGAAGTTCACGCCGGGGCCAGAGCGCATGTTGATCGACTGGAGCGAGTTGACGCTGCCCGTGATCGGCGGCGTGACCGTCGGCGAAGGCGTATTCGATGGGGACGGCGGAATCGTCGTCTCGGAGGGCGTGAAGGTGTAGGTCGGCAGCGGCGTGCGCGTCGGAATTGGCGTGGCGGTGAAGCGCGGCGTCCGGCTGACGTTGGGCGCGAGCGTCAGCGTCGCGGGCACGGTCTCAGGGCTGGTCGTGGTCGAGCACGCCACCAGCAGCACCCCGAAAACAAGAACACAAAAGAAAAGACCTTTTTTCATAGGCATCGTTTGTTGATCTGCAAGCGAACCACCGTATGCCAGCATAGCAATAAACGCGGCTGCGCGCAAAGTATCGTGTCGATCAGTGGTCAAGCGGCGGCGAAAAGTAACCGTTTTGGGACAGACAAATAGCTCGCCTGTTCGGTTTGAGTTATAATAGGCATGAGTTATGGATCAGCCACCGCCAGAACAGGTTTTTTCCCGGGTAGGGGCACGACGTGTCGGGCCCCTACGGTAAAATGCTTCGCTCAAATCGTTATCCATAACGGGCTTTATGAATCAAGACTTCGCCGTAATTGATGCGTACAAGCAGGGCATTCTCATGACTATCGAGTTTGAATTCAATGGCGAAATCTGGTTCTGGCGTGGCCCTGCCCCCTGGTATTTCGTGACCATGCCGGAAGCGGAAAGCCGCGATCTGAAAGCGATCTCAAACGAGGTGACCTATGGCTGGGGCGTGATTCCGGTTCAGGTTCAGATCGGCAAGACGACGTGGAAAACCTCGCTGTTTCCCCAAAATGATCGCTACCTGGTGCCGATCAAAGCGAGCGTTCGCAAAGCAGAAGGGCTTGACGAAGGCGACGACGTGCAGATTCACCTTGAAGTGAAGATGATGTAGCATGGAGGATCGCTAACGATGTGGCAGAGATACATGGATTCGCAGTATCGGCGTCCCTTTGGGCTGGTCGGTCGCTGGATTGGGCGCACGATGGCGCGCCAGCATCAACCGGAGAATCGCTGGACAGTCGATCTGCTCGACGTGCAGCCGTCCGATCACGTTCTTGAAGTTGGTTTCGGCCCCGGCATCGCGGTAGAGGCGGTCGCGCAGCGCATTTCGGGCGGGCTGGTCGCAGGCGTGGATTTCTCGCCGACGATGGTCGCGGCGGCGCGGCGCCGCAATGCTGCCCGTGTTCGGGCAGGCATGGTCGATCTGCGTTTGGGTGACGCAGCCCGGCTCCCCTTCGCGGACGGCGTGTTCGACAAAGCCTTCAGCATCCACAGCATCTATTTCTGGCCGGAGCCGCTGGCAGCGCTGCGCGAAATCCGGCGCGTGCTTAAGCCGAACGGCCTGCTGATCCTGACCGTGCTGCCCAAAGAGAAATGGAACCCGGAGCATCCTGAACTGGCGGGCACGCCCGAATGTATCCCCTATTCGGGCGACGATCTGACAGCGCTGCTGACTCAGGCGGGCTTTGGCGATCTACACAGCGAGGCTGATGCCAATCAGACTGCCGCTTCCAACTTTTCGGTGCTGGGGCGGGCGCTTTTAGCGTCCAGATAACCCAATCATATCCCAATAACCCAAGTTGATTTCCCAAATTTGCGATATATTGGCGCAATGCGCCAGCGTTTTAACCCAAATATTACCAATCCCAAACCACTGATCAGCAGGAACGGCAGCGCGCCCACGAAATTAAGTTCCGGCACGCTGCCCCAGCGGATCAGCGGCGGATAGGTGCCGAGCTTGTCGGCGGCTTCCTGCAAGTGGCTGCCGTCCGGGTGAATCACGAAGATACCGATGCCATCCGGCGCATCGCTCGACGTGAAGGAAATCCAGCGATCATCGGGCGACCAGAGCGGGTTGCCGTTATCGCGCTGGGCGGCGGGTGGGAAGTCGCTGCTGTGAGTGAGCTGGCGCAAAATCTGATTGCTGCTCTGCGAAATCAGGAACAGATCGACGCCCGTTTGAGTTGAGCGCGGCATGACGTACAAATGCTGATGCACCAGTTGAATATCGTCCGGCGTCGGCCAGTCTTCATCGTCACCGCGATCCCGCTCGTAGAGGGTCAGGTTAAAATCGGGATCGTAGTAGCCGATGGTGTGATCCTGCTGGACGAAGATCAACGTGGCGGAAGGCGTTGGAAGGCGTTGAAGCACGAGGACGCCGACGATCACGGCGCAGAACAGCCAGATGGAAAGTAACAGAGGTCGAAGAATGAGCCGAATCATATCCCTCAAACACGCTAAGCGAACACTTCTACTATTACCAATACTCGCCATCTTTGCAAGCGTTCAATTCGCTGATTCGCAGGCGGCTTACGCGCCGATCACGGCACAAAATGTCCAACAACTTACGCAGATCGAGCAAATCGGCAATGGCGTGCCGCGTATGATGACCTTCTCCGCTGACGGATCGCGGCTGGCAATCGCAACGACGCTCGGCGTGTGGGTGATCGACGTTTCGGGCAAGGGCGCACCTCAGTTACTTGATGGGCAAAGCGGCGCGGAAAGCGTGACCTTCAGCCCCGATGGGTCGATGATCGCGGCGGGTGGCGACGACCACAGCGTGATGATCTTCGACGCCGCAACAGGCAAGACGATTGCCCGGTTGACCAATCACATCTATCCGATCAGCGCGGTCGCATGGTCAGATGATGGCAAATGGGTCGCATCCGGCGATTGGAGCGGTGTCGTTCGGCTCTGGGATACGTCCACATGGAGCGAAAAAGGCGTTATCGCTTCCGAAACATCAAGAATTATGCTGCTTCAGTTCAATCCTGACTCGACGCAGCTTCAAGTTTGGGATGTAAGCAATTTATCTGTGCTGGATATGGCAACCGATACAGTCCTGAGCAGAACATTGGGCGACAGGGTTTATCCGATTGCCGCTTCTGTTGGAGATTTAAGCGCAAGTTACAACAAATACGGAGATGAGGATATTGAGATCGATGAGAAGCAAAATATCCTGGCGACACTTAAAGGTTTCTACGGCGAGCTTGGCGACGTATTTTTTACGAGTGATGGTAATGTTGGCGCTCACCCCTTCACACTGCCACTTGTATTTTCAACCTCCACAGGGCAAAGAACAAATTCAACCGTGTTCTTGCCCGTCACCAGCCCGGATGGATCGCGCAGGGCGACGTTCGGCAACGACGGTGTAATCCGCCTGTTTGATACGAAAAGCGGCAGCCTGATCGCGCAGTTACATGGACACATTCGCGCGATCAACGCGGTCGCCTTCAGCCCGGATGGAAAGCTGCTCGCCTCCGCCAGCAACGACGACACGATTCAACTCTGGGACGCGACGGTCACGCAGGACAGCGGATCGCTGATGGTGCTGACCGATCTCAACGGCGGCGTGAGCAGCATCGCCTTCAACAGCGACGGCACGCTGCTCGCCTCGGCGGGTTATGATGGGACAATTCGCGTGTGGGGAATCAAAAACTGAGTGCTGGGGAAAAGTGTAGGGGCAGGTTT
>DASZXN010000230.1:0-3570 GCA_035545875.1 Phototrophicaceae bacterium | reverse complement strand
TGCGTAGAAGGATAGTATCGAACTTGGTCATGTTGCCCTCATCCCTTCGCCCCTTCTCACTAAGGGCTGAGGAGAGGACAGGTTGAAATTGAGAGAAAGTCTGACGCGCGGATCGTTGGTAGGGGCGGGTCTAAGACCCGCCCTCACGCGGATAAATTCGTCTCGTGACCAGCCCAATCCCAAAAGGTGTCCTTTCCTCAGCCGATTTCAGGGAGGGGAGAAACGCGGGGATCAGGGTGCGGAATTGGGTCGAAATGAGCGCCAAAAATCCTAAATTGATGCGAATGAGCGTCCAGTTGGGCGCTCTTTTGTTTTGCTCAGGAATCCATTGGCGGCACAGGCGGGTTATCTGGATTATTGTCAGGCGCGGGCGGATGAATCACCATCGTTTCGGCGTTGAAGTCGCTCTCAGGTGCAGGCGGCTGGATCATCACCGTATCTGCCGTGAAAGGGCTGCTCGGCGCAATTTCAGCAGTGGCGAGCGTGGCTGAGTTCACGGCGAGATCATCCGGGAACGGCTCGCTGTCAGGCGCGAAATCGGCGCTCAACCAGACGGCGATGCCCTCGTCGATCTGCGCTGAGAGCCGATCCAGCACAGCGCCGGAATACGCTGCTTTCTCGTCGTGCAGCACGTGCGCGAGGTCAGCGGATTCGTGCAGCAGGATACGCAGCGCTTCCGCCGGGTCGCTGATCTGACGCTCGGCGGCGAAGGCGTCGAGCAACTGATGATCTTCCTCGGAAAACGTCACGGTCACTGAATAACTGGGAATCGACATTACTACGTCCTTTTCAACCGATAAACCGCCCCTGATTATAGCTTCCGAGGCATGAGAACCGCGTTAAGCGCTCACAGGAAGCTAAACTGCGCCGTAATCGGGTAGTGATCGCTGGGATAAATCGGCGCGGCGTTCTCCCGAATGATCGCGGCAGACTGAACCTGCCAGCGCCGCGCGCCGTCGAGCGTGAGCATCCAGTCGATCCGCTTAACGCCTTCGGACGGCTCCGGCACGAACTGATCGCCTTGAAAGTCGTGAAAAGTCGTCGAGTGCGCGGAGTCAACGCTGCCTGCCGCCAGATAGGTATCGACAAAGCCGCTGCCGACCAGAAAGCGGTAATTTTCATCGGCTAAATCAGTATTTTGATGCGCATTGCAGTTGAAATCACCCGTGAGCAGCACCGGGAGATCAGGCTGGCGCAGGTCAGCGCTGCGGCACACGATCAGGCGGCAGCCCTCGCGCCGCGCCCACGCGCTCCGGTGGTCGAGATGGGTGTTGAGATACAGAAACGTGACACCGCTCGCCTGATCGCGGAAGCGCGCCCACGTCGCTGCACGCACGCAGTCGGTGTTCCACGAGCCGGAATAGACTTCGGGCGTCTCGCTGATCCAGAAGCCGCCCGAAGCGAGCAGATCGAGCGCCGACGGCTTCCAGAAAATCGACGGATGCTCGCTGTGATCGCTGGCATCGTTGCCGAGAATATAGCGATAGTCGGTCAGTTCGGCCTCGTAAGTGTCGAGATTGCCGCGCTCCAACTCCTGAAAGCCGATCAGGTCGGGCGCGTGCTGGCGGATCGTGGCGACGTTGAGCGGCGCACGCTGCGGCCAGTGATTCACACCGTCCTCCGGGTGAGACGCGCCGCGAATGTTGAAGCTCATCGCACGAAAGGCCATAAGTTCACCTGATTGTGAGGGTTTGAGAGTACGAGAATGATTCTAATGAGGTATCGCGCAAATGAATAGATAGAAATGATCGCGGTCTTCTCCCGCCTCCACAGCCTGCCCAACCCATCAGCAGTTCTCCCGGTTGCATTTTATATTTATTTATAATATATTTTCATTAGAATAATGGATTAAAATAATGATCCGACTGATCCGTGTCTGCTGCCTGCTCAGTATGGCGCTATGCGCCGCAGAGATCGTCGCTGTTGGGATCGCACGGTTCACTTATTACGATCCGTTTGCTCCTTACATGGCGATCATGCCGGGGCAGTCGATTGACGCGCTGAAAAACTATCCTTGCCAGCTTGAATTAACGATAGAAAGAAGCACGGCGCTTTTCTCCTGCCAGGTGAATCCGTCATTTGGCATTTTTCGGAAATTCACGCTGACCAGCCTGAATCGCGTAATCACACGCATGACTATCTTTGAGATTCAGCCCGATGCGCTGCATTTGGGCGATCTGATCGCTTGCTGGCATCAACCCCTGATTTTGATGGATCACTACGCCGATGGAACGCAGTCATCGGACGCCTACTGGGAAAACCAGATGCGAGCGCAGCTATCCAGCGATGAAGATGCCATGCACCCCAATGCGTTTTCGTCCGTGCGCTATCTCTTGCTCTATCGCCAATGGAAGCCGTATGGCTCATGCAGTTAAGCTCAACGTTCGAGCGCAGCGCTCCACGTTAGTACGGCTTCAAATCGTGGCCTTGACCTCGTGATACACGATCCAGCCAGTTCCCTCGTGACCGAAATGGAAGGCTTCGGGATGGATGATCTCGGCAAGGATTTCCAGCGACTCGGCCAGTCGTGGGCCGGGACGGTTGAAATACTGGTTGCCATCGGTGATATAGACGCGCCCCTCGCGGATGGCGCGCAGCGTTTTCCAGCCGGGCAGCGTGGTCAGGGCAGACATTTCGGCACGCGAGCGCGCAATGTCGAAACCGCAGGGCATGATGGCGATCACGTCAGGGTCAGCCGCCCACAGATCGTCCCAACTCAGCCAGGGTGAATGCGCGCCCGCCTTGCCGAACAAGTTGACCCCGCCCGCCATCTCGACCAGTTCGGGCACCCAGTTGCCCGCCGCCATGATCGGATCGATCCACTCGACACAGGCGACGGTTGGCTTACTCGGCAAATCGGCGGCGCGATGGGCGATGTCGTCCATGCGCAGTTGCAGCTTGAGCGTCAGTTCCGCGCCGCGTTCCGGCGCGTCGAGCACTTTCGCCACGCGCAGAATGTCGGCCAGTACGTCCGCGATCTGGTTTGGTTCGAGCGAGACGATCTGCGCCGAATTGTTCAGGCACTCGCGTGTGACTCGCTCGACTTCGCTCAGGCTGACGGCGCAGACTTCACACTGCGCCTGCGTGATGATGATGTCAGGATGCAGATCAGCCAGCTTTTGCTCATCGACGCGGTACACCGAGAGCGCATCACGCACGACCGCCTTGACGCGCTCGTCGATCTCCTGGCTGCTGCCGCTCACGTCGAACTTGGGCGCGGTCAGTGCGGGCAAATCGGTCACGGCGGACGGATAATCGCATTCGTGCGAGCGCCCGACCAGCTCGGACTCAAAGCCAAGCGCGGCGACGATCTCGGTAGCGCTGGGGATGAGCGAGACAATCCGGGTCATGAGTTCTCCTTCGGAGAAATATGCTGCGCTTGAACCTGACGGATGGCTTGCAACAGGCAGGCGGGGCACAGACAGGCCGTATCCGCGCGAACGGGCATGACAGCAGGGAAATCGAAGCACCAGCAGCGATCTGCTCCGGCAGCGATCCCGCAGGTGAAGGCCGCGCCACACTGCGGGCAAAGTCGCGCGCCCTGCGCGCTGTTTCGTTCCTCAACCATAG
>DASZXN010000229.1:0-14465 GCA_035545875.1 Phototrophicaceae bacterium | reverse complement strand
CGCGGCTCGCGCGCTCGTCGTCCTGGCGGCTGAGATGGAGCACGCCCGCGCTGTGCTGGACGTGAATGTTCGGGTGAACGTTATGTTTGAGTTCGCCCTTCGGCCCCTTGACGGTGACTTCCTGACCATGTACGGTCACGGTCACCTTGTCAGGAATCTGAACAGGCTGCTTGCCAATTCGAGACATCGACTCTACTCCCTTTTACCACACGTAGCAGAGCACTTCGCCGCCGACGTGCTCGCGGCGTGCCCGCTGCGCCGTCATCACGCCCTTCGGCGTCGTGACGATGGCAATGCCGATGCCGCTCATCGGACGGGGCAGCTCGGCCAATGGACGGTACACGCGCCGCCCCGGTTTGCTCACGCGCTCGATGTGCGAGATCACCGGCTTACGTTCGCGGCGCGAACCATGATATTTCAACTTGATCGTGATCAAGGCAAAAGGCTTTTCTTCACCGACGCTGTAGTCCTCGATGTAGCCTTCTTCCTTGAGAATCCGGGCAATTTCCACCTTGATTTTGGAGTGCGGGACTTCACAGGTGGCTTTTCCCACCAACAGCGCGTTACGAACGCGTGTCAGCATATCTGCAATGGGATCGCTCGTCATGCTTGCCTTCCGTTCCTTACCAGCTCGACTTCACGACGCCAGGGATTTGCCCCTTGAGCGCCAACTCGCGGAAATGAATGCGGCACAGGCCAAACCGACGAATGTAACCGCGCGGGCGTCCGCAAACCTTGCCCGAATTCGGGTCAACGTAGGTGCAGCGGTTGCGGACGCGCACCTTGAATTTCCGCTTGCCCTCGCGAGCCGTCATTGATTTCTTTGCCATAGTCCCGTCCCTTTATCTTTCCTGGAAAGGCATTCCCAGAAGCCGCAGCAGCCGTCGCCCTTCCTCGTCGGTCTTCGCGGACGTGACGATGGTGATTTCCATGCCACGCACCTTGTCGATTTTGTCGTACTGAATTTCCGGGAAGGCCAACTGCTCGCGCAGACCGATGGTGTAGTTGCCGCGCCCGTCGAACGTGTCCGGCGAGACGCCGCGAAAGTCGCGGATACGCGGCAGCGCCACGTTGATCAGGCGGTCGAGCAGCGCCCACATACGCTCACCGCGCAGGGTCACTTTCGTGCCAATCGCGCGGCCTTCGCGCAGCTTGAAGTTGGCGATACTTTTCTTCGCCTTGTTGATCACGGGCTGCTGCCCGGTAATCGAGCGCAGATCGCTGACCGCGCCGTCAAGCGACTTCGGATTATCAATCGCTTCGCCGACGCCGATGTTGATGACGATCTTCTCGATGTACGGAACCTGCATCACGTTGCTATAGCCGAACTCGCTCATCAGCGCGGGAACAGCCTGCTCGTTATAACGTTGTTGGATGTCGTAGTTTGGCATAATACTACTCGATGTCTTTGCCGCACTGCTTGCAAATACGAACCTTACGTCCATCATTCTCGCGCACGCGGAAACCCACGCGCGTCTTCTTGTTGCAGTTCGGGCACACAACCATCACGTTCGAGAGGTGAATCGGCCCCTCGAACTCGACAATCTGCGCCGGAATCTGCTGGTTACCCGACTGCCGTGCCTTGCGATGGCGCTTGAGGACGTTCACCCCATGCACCACCACCCGGTCTTCCTTTGGCAGCACAGCCATCACTTCGCCGCGCTCGCCTAAATCTTTCCCGGCGATAATTTCGACTGTATCGCCCTTGTGTACTCGCTGCATCTTAGCCCAACCCCTTCTCTGATTTACAGGGTTTCCGGCGCGAGGGAAACGATCTTCAGAAAGCCCCGGTCGCGGAGTTCACGGGCGACCGGCCCAAAGACGCGCGTACCACGCGGGTTCTGCAAATCTTCACTTAAGATGACGGCGGCGTTATCGTCGAAGCGGATATAGGAGCCATCGTCCCGACGGTATTCCTTCGCTACGCGAACCACCACTGCCTTGACCACATCGCTCTTCTTGACGCTGCCCTGCGGCGTTGCCGACTTGACGGTGGCGACGACAATATCGCCAATGCCACCGTAATAGCGGAACGAACCGCCGAGCACACGGATCACGAGGAGTTCCTGCGCGCCCGTATTGTCAGCCACTTTAAGACGAGATTCATTCTGAATCATTCTTCCGCATCCTCGTCTTCATCCTCATCGGCGGGTTCGACATCATCTGCGCCGCCACCGAGAATGCCTTCTTCGTCCGCCAGTGTTTCAAGCACTGGCGTGCCCACTTCCTGCAATACCGCTTCGACCACCCAGCGCTTCTTGCGGCTTAACGGCTTGCTTTCGACGACGCGCACGAACGCGCCTTCCTGAATTTCGTTGCTCTCGTCATGCGCCATGATCTTCTTGGTCGTGATGACGACTTTCTTGTAGATGGGGTGCATCTTGCGCCGCTCGATGGCAACCACCACCGTCTTGTCCATCTTGTTGCTGACTACGCGGCCTTCCAGCCGCCGACGTTTGTTAGGCATTGTCGTCTCCCTCGCCCTGCTGCGCCTCGATTTCACGCTCGCGCAGGATGGTCAGAATGCGCGCGACTTCGCGCTTGGCGTTACGCAGGGCATTCGGGTCTTCCAACTGGCCGAAGCTCTTCTGGAAGCGCAGGTTGAACAGCGATTCCTTCTGATCTTCCAGTTCGTTGTAGAGCGCTTCGCTGCTCAACTGCCGCAGTTCCTGCACGCTGCTCATTCCAGACCTCCCACTTCCTGACCGGAAATCGGGTCAATCCGGCGGACGATCTTGGTCTTGATCGGCAGCTTGTGCGCGGCCAGACGCAGCGCCTCGCGCGCCTCTTCTTCGGGAATGCCGCCCATCTCGAACAGCACGCGACCGGGGCGGATCACCGCGACCCAGAACTCGACCGCGCCTTTACCGCTGCCCATACGGGTTTCGGCGGCTTTCTTCGTGACCGGCTTATCCGGGAAAATCCGAATCCACACCTTGCCACGACGACGGACAAAACGCACCATCGTCCGGCGGGCGGCTTCGATCTGGCGGCTGGTCATCCAGCAGGGTTCGAGCGCTTGCAGGCCCCACTCGCCGAAGGCGACTGTCGCCCCGCGATAGGACATGCCCGTCATGCGCCCGCGCATCTGCTTGCGATACTTCACACGTTTTGGCATTAACATTGCATACGACTCCTACGGGCCTACGGGCTGACGTAAACTTCTTTGTTTTCGCCGCTCGACGCCTGCTGTTCCTGATGCAGCCCCAGCGACTCGCCCTTGTAAATCCACACCTTGATTCCGATGCGACCAAAGGTGGTCAGAGCTTCGGCGCGGGCAAAGTCGATTTCGGCGCGCAGCGTACCACGCGGCACGCGGCCTTCGCTTTGCCACTCACGGCGAGCCATGTCCGCGCCCGCCAGACGACCGCTGACTTCAATCTTGATGCCCTGCGCGCCCTGGCGCATGGCCTGGCTGATAGCACGCTTGATCGCGCGGCTGTGACCGATACGGCGCTCCAACTGCTGCGCGATGTTCTCAGCGACCAACTGCGCGTCGAGGTCGGGCTTCTCGATTTCGTTGACCTCGACCTTCGCGGTCTTGCCGGTCATTTCCTGAAGCCCCTGCTTCATCTTCTTGACCGCATCACCCTTGCGCCCGATCAGGATGCCGGGGCGGGCGGTGTGGATCGTGATCTGAAGCTGGTTCGAGTTGCGCTCGATTTCGATGCGCGAGACTCCCGCCTTTTCGCCTTCCTTCTTGATGTAGCGGCGAATGGCGAAATCCTCTTTCAACTGGTCGCGGAACTGCTGCCCCTTCGCGTACCAGCGCGCATCCCAGTCACGGTTGATTCCGAGGCGGAACCCAATCGGGTTGACTTTACGACCCATATTTCCTAGTCCTCTCGCTGCGCCAACACGACATGCACGTGCGACGTGCGCCGCTTGCGCGGCTTATACCGCCCGCGCGCGCCTGCCTTGAAGCGCTTGAGCATCGGGCCGCCGTCGGCGTAAATGGTCTTGACAATCATGTCCCCTCGGTTCAACTCGAAGTTGTTTTCGGCGTTCGCCAGCGCCGAGGCGACGACTTTATGAACGATCTCCGCGCCTTTTTGCGGCATGAATTGCAGCACCGTCAGCGCTTCTTCCGCGCCCATGCCGCGCACCTTGTCGCAGACCAGACGCAGTTTTCGCGGAGCAATGGAGGCATAACTCCAGCTTGCGCGCACTTCCATCATCGGCCTCCTATTTCTTCTTCTTCTCGACCAGGTGGCCGCGATACGTGCGTGTCGGCGCGAACTCGCCCAGTTTGTGACCGACCATATTCTCGGTCACGTAGATCGGCACGTGGCGGCGACCGTCATGCACGGCAATCGTGTGACCGACCATCTGCGGGAAGATCGTGCTGGCGCGGCTCCAGGTGCGAATCACGACTTTGCGATTTTCCGCGTTCAGCTTCTCAATTTTCTTGAGCAGCTTCGGGCTAATGAATGGCCCTTTTTTCAACGAACGTGACATTTTTTCAGTCCTCAGTCCTGAGTGCTGAGTGCTGAGTGCTGAGTGCTGAGTTGAAAGTTAAAAGTAGAAAGTTAAAAGTGGTTCGCTAGCCTGCTTTTCACTTTTAACTTTTAACTTTGAACTGCTTTTACTCAGTCCTCAGTCCTCAGTCCTCAGTCCTTCTAACGTCTCTTACCGCGACGGCGAACGATGAACGCGGTCGTGCGCTTGTTCACGCGCGTGCGCTTGCCCAACGCGGGCTTGCCCCAGGGCGTCTTCGGGCCGGGCAGACCGATACCCGAACGTCCCTCACCACCACCATGCGGATGGCTGGCCGGATCCATCGCCACACCGCGTACGGTCGGGCGCCAGCCCATCCAGCGCTTGCGACCGGCTTTACCGAGCTTGATATTGCCATGATCAGTGTTGCCCACCTGACCAATCGTCGCCATGCAGCGCTCATTAACCAGACGAATCTCGCCGCTGGGCAGACGCACCTGGCAGTACACGCCTTCCTTCGCCAGAAGCTGCGCCGACACACCTGCCGAGCGCGCCATCTGGCCGCCTTCACCGGGCAGCAGTTCAATGTTGTGAATCTGCGTGCCAACCGGGATGTCACGGATGTAAAGCGCGTTGCCGGGGCGGATTTCCGCCTTTTCGCCGTTGGCGATCTTGTCGCCGACCTTCACGCCGAGCGGCGCGATGATGTAGCGGCGCTCGCCGTCTTCGTATTCCAGCAGGGCGATGCGCGCCGAGCGGTTCGGGTCATATTCGATAGCAATGACCTGCGCCGTCACGTCGAACTTGTCGCGCTTGAAGTCGATGATACGATAACGCCGCCGCTGGCCGCCGCCGCGATGTCGCACGGTCAGACGACCGAGGTTGTTGCGGCCACCGCGCTTGCGCACGGCTTCGGTCAGCGAGCGCTCCGGCTTCGATTTGGTGATTTCGTCAAAAGAGTGCCCCGTCATTCCCCGGCGACCCGCCGAGGTGGGCTTGTAAACCTTGATTGGCATTTGTTCTCTGCCCCCTCGTTATAGGTCGAACAGGTCGAGCTTCTCGCCCGGCATCAGCGTGACAATCGCCTTCTTCCACTGGCTGGAACGGCGATACGGGTTGCGCCCGCGCATCCCGCGCTTGTAGGGCATGACCATCGTGTTGACCTTCTTGACCTTCTTCTCGAAAATGATCTCGACGGCCTGCTTGATCTGCGCTTTGGTCGCTTCGTCGGCGACTTCAAAGACGTACTGGTTGCGCTCTTCCGCGATGATGTTCGCTTTTTCGGACACCACCGGGCGGCGGATCACATCGTAGAGATGGAGTTCAGCCATGGTTACTGCTCCTTGCCCCAAATCGTCTTGATCACGTCAAGCGCGTCGAGCGGCACGATGACCTTGTCGTATTGCAGCAGGTCGCGGATATTCAGGTAACTGGCGCGCAGGGTCTTGGCCTTTTCGAGGTTGTTGACGCTGCGCTGCACGTTGTCGTTGCGCTCGGCGACCAGCACGAGTGTCGAGCTTTGATCGCCCGCCAGCGCCGCCAGAATGCGCTTCATTTCCTTCGTCTTGGGCGTATCGATGGACAGCGCGTCCACGAACACCAGTTGACCATCGGCCAACAGCGCGCTCAAAGCGCTGCGGATCGCGCCGCGCCGCATCTTCTTGGGCATGTCCATCGAATAATCACGCGGACGCGGCCCCATCGGGCGACCGCCGCCGACGAACTGGGTCGCGCTGTGCGACCCGTGACGCGCGCGGCCTGTACCCTTCTGACGGTACATCTTGGCGGTCGTCAGGTTGACTTCGCCGCGCCGCTTGACCTTGTGCGTGCCGAGGCGCAGCCCCGCCATCTGGCGGACAAACGCCTGGTGCATCAAGCCCTTATTGATTTTGGCTTCGAAAATATCGGCGGGCAGTTCAATCGTCTTGACCTGCGTGCCGCTCATATTCAACACTGGAACCTGCATGATTTACCTACCTTCCTCGCTAGCGACGGCGCACACGCGCAGGCTTAATAATGACAATGCCGTCGTTCGCGCCGGGAACAGACCCCCGCACCGCCAGCAGGTTGCGTTCGGCATCGACCACCACGACTTCGAGATTCTGCGCCGTCACACGGTCATTGCCCATCCGTCCGGCCATGCGCTGACCGGGATAGGTGCGACCGGGGGTCGTCGTCGAACCGACCGAACCGGGTGCGCGCTCGCGGTCGGATGCGCCGTGTGTCTTGGGCTGACGGTGAAAGTGATGACGCTTGACCGTCCCCGCGAAACCACGACCTTTGCTCGTGCCGATCACGTCCACGCGCTCGCCTTTGGCGAACACGTCCGCCTTGACCTGCTGACCTTCCGCGACATCAACGTCGCCCTTGACGCGGAACTCGCGCAGGTGACGCAGCGCGGGCAGGTTGTTGCGCTTCAGATGTCCGAGTTCGCCTTTGGTCAGGCGCTGCGGCTTGGCCTCGCTGAAGCCGAGCTGGATGGCGGTGTAACCATCTTTTTCGCCCGTGCGAATCTGGGTCACGAAGCAGGGGCCTGCTTCGATCACCGTCACAGGGATAGCATTGCCCTGTTCGTCAAAAACCTGGGTCATGCCCAGCTTCTTACCGATAATGCCTTTCATTCGTTTGCCTCCAGAGGGGAAATCGCTCGCCCTCTTTGTTGTCTCTTACCCGTATTGGCGGGGCAGGCTCTCCCCGTGTGCGGATTGATTGATAGTTGTTCGTTTTTAGTTCTTGGTTTTTAGTTTAGTTCCTCGTTCTTAGCACTCAAGCACAGCTTTGCCGTGTGGAAGCTAAAAACTAAAAACGAATAACCAACAACTAAATCTTGATTTCAATGTCCACGCCTGCTGGCAGATTCAGGCGCATCAGGGTGTCAATCGTCTTGCTGTCAGGGTCAAGCACGTCGATCAGCCGCTTGTGCGTGCGAATCTCGAAGTGCTCCTGCGAGTCCTTGTCGATGTACGGGCCGCGCATCACCGTGAAGCGCTCCAACCGGGTCGGCAGCGGCACGGGGCCAACCACGCGCGCCCCGGTGCGTTCCGCCGTCTCGACAATCCGCTGCGCCGATTGATCGAGCACGCGGTGGTCGTAGGCTTTCAAGCGAATGCGAATTTTGTTTTTAAACATCTCTGTTCCTCTGAGTCAGCAATGCCGGGAGAATTTCTCTCCCGGCATTGGTTTGATCTAGTCGCGCGAGCGCTATTTCTTCTTTTCGTCGAGAATCTCGGTAATGACGCCTGCGCCCACCGTCAAGCCGCCTTCGCGGATGGCGAACTTCGAGCCTTTTTCCAGCGCCACCGGGGTAATCAGTTCGACTTCCAGATTCACGTTGTCGCCGGGCATCACCATCTCGACGCCCTGCGGCAGAGTGACCGTGCCGGTCACGTCCATCGTGCGGATGTAGAACTGCGGACGATAACCCGTGAAGAAAGCCTTGTGACGACCGCCTTCTTCCTTCTTGAGGATGTAGACCTCGCCGAGGAACTTCTTGTGCGGGGTGATGCTGCCCGGCTTCGCCAGAACCATACCGCGCTCGACTTCTTCACGAGTCGTACCGCGCAGCAGGATACCCGCGTTGTCGCCAGCTTCCGCCGCGTCGAGTTCCTTGTGGAAGGCTTCGGTGCCAGTCACGATGGTCTTGAGGACTTCATCGCGCAGACCGATAATTTCGACTTCCTCGCCCTTCTTGATCGCGCCACGCTCGACACGACCGGTCACCACCGTACCACGACCCTTGATCGAGAACACGTCCTCGATAGGCATCAGGAACGGCTTGTCCTTCTCGCGCACCGGGGTCGGAATCCAGGCGTCCACCGCGTCCATCAGCTTGAGAATCGGCTGATATTCCGGCGCGTTGATGTCCTCGCTCGTCGATTCGTTGGCCGCCAGCGCCGACCCGCGAACAATCGGGGTGTCTTCGCTGAAGCCATAGCTCGACAGGAGTTCGTGCAGTTCGAGTTCGACGAGTTCGAGCAGTTCTTCGTCGTCGAGCATGTCAACCTTGTTCAGGAACACGACCATCGCGGGCACTTCCACCTGACGGGCGAGCAGCACGTGCTCACGGGTCTGGGGCATCGGGCCATCGGGGGCGCTCACGACGAGGATCGCGCCGTCCATCTGCGCCGCGCCCGTGATCATGTTCTTGATGTAGTCGCGGTGGCCTGGGCAGTCCACGTGCGCGTAGTGACGGGTGTCCGTCTCGTATTCGACGTGACGGATGTTGATCGTAATACCGCGCGCCTTCTCTTCGGGAGCGTTGTCGATTTCATCGTAACGCATCCGCTGCGCCTTGCCCTTCAGCGCCAGCGTCTTGGTGATCGCTGCGGTGAGGGTGGTCTTACCGTGATCGACGTGACCGATAGTGCCAATGTTGACGTGCGGCTTGCTGCGCTCGAATTTTTCAGGCATTTCTTTGTTCCTTGCTTCCTCTATATACGAATGAGCCGAAGCTCACGCATTCCCCTTGATGATTTCCTCAGCAATGTTCTGCGGCGCGACGCTGTACTTCTCGAATTCCATCGTGAAGCTGCCACGCCCCTGTGTCATGTTACGAACCTGCGTCGCATAGCCGAACATCTCGCCCAGCGGAACGTTCGCGCGAATGGAAGTCGCGCCGCTGCGCGGTTCCATACCATGAATGATGCCGCGCCGTGACGACAGGTCACCGACAATCGTTCCGGTGTATTCATCCGGCACGTTGACTTCGACTTTCATGGTCGGCTCCAGCAGCACGGGCTTGCCCTTCTGCACGCCTTCCTTGAGCGCCATCGATCCGGCGATCTTGAAGGCCATTTCGCTGGAGTCCACTTCGTGGAACGCGCCATCGACCAGACGAGCATGAATGTTCACGACGGGGTAGCCCGCCAGCACACCGCCTGCCATCGCTTCGCGGACACCGTTCTCCGTCGGCTTGATGAACTCGCGCGGAATGGTGCCGCCACGAATTGCGTCTTCCCAGATGAAGCTTTCTTTGGTGGACGCCGCGATTTCTTCTTCGGTCATCGGCTCGAATTCGAGCACGACGCGCGCATACTGACCCTTACCACCGCTCTGACGCTTGAAGGTCATATCGACCCTCGACTCGCGGGTGATGGTTTCACGGTAGGCCACGCGCGGACGACCCACAGTCGCCTGCACGCCGAACTCGCGCATCATACGATCAACGATGATTTCGAGGTGCAGTTCGCCCATACCGCGAATCTTGGTCTGGCCGAGCTTGTCATCGACCTCGACCTTGAAGGTCGGGTCTTCTTCAGCCAGGCGGCGGAGCGCCTCGCCCATCTTGTCCGAGTCGCCTTTGGTGTTCGGCTCGATGGCGACTTCAATCACCGGATCGGGGAAGGAAATCTTCTCCAGAACGATGGGGTCGCTGATGTCGCAGAGCGTGTCACCCGTGAAGGTGTCCTTGAGCGCCAGCACTGCCGCGATGTCGCCCGCGTGAACTTCTTCGATGTCCTCACGGTTATCGGCGAACAAGCGGACGATACGCCCGATACGCTGACGGTCGCCCGTCGAGCTGTTGAGCATCATCGTCCCGGCCTTGACCACGCCCGCATAGACGCGGAAGAAGGCCAGACGACCCACAAATGGGTCAGTGAGAATCTTGAAGACCAGCGCGGTCGCGGGTTCGTCGTCCGAAGCCTTGCGCTCAATCACCTCGTCGGTCTTGGGATCGTGTCCCTTGACGGCGGGAATATCGAGCGGCGAAGGCAGGAGTTCAACGACTTTATCCAGCAGCAGTTGGACGCCCTTGTTCTTCAGCGCCGAACCGCAGACGACGGGGTGAACCTTACCGGCGATGGTTGCGGCACGCAGCGCGGGCAGCAGCTCGTCGTCAGTGATTTCCTCGCCCATCAGGTATTTCTCGGTCAGGTAATCGTCGTTCTCGACGATCTTATCGACCATCTCCTGGTGCATGGTTTCGGCCTGCTCGCGGTGGCTCTCCGGGATCGGGTGATGCTGAATGTCCGTCCCATCGTCGTTACCGTAAGTGACCAGTTCCATCTTCAGCAGGTCGATGATGCCGCCGAAGTCCGCGCCTTCCCCAAACGGGAATTGCAGCAGAACAGGATTGCCGTGCAGACGCTCCACAATCATGTCCACGCAGCGGCTGAAGCTCGCGCCTGTGCGATCCATCTTGTTGACGAAGCACATGCGCGGGACGTTGTACTGGTTCGCCTGCCGCCAGACCGTTTCCGACTGCGGCTCGACGCCCGCCACGCCATCGAACACGACGACGCCGCCATCCAGTACGCGCAGACTGCGCTGCACTTCCACCGTGAAATCGACGTGGCCTGGGGTGTCGATGAGGTTGATCTGGTGCCCATTCCACGAAGCAGTCACGGCAGCCGCCGTAATCGTGATGCCGCGTTCGCGTTCCTGCTCCATGTAGTCGGTCGTGGCCGCGCCATCATGGACTTCGCCAATCCGGTGTACCATGCCCGTGTAATACAGGACGCGCTCGGTAGTGGTGGTTTTACCGGCATCGATGTGTGCAATGATGCCGATGTTGCGCACCTTGCTCAGTTCGAATTGAGTTTCTGCTTTTTTCGCCATACTTCACTTCAGATAGACCTGACCGTCGCGGGTCAGGCCAGGACATTTAACGGAAATGCGCGAAGGCGCGGTTCGCCTCAGCCATTCGGTGAGTGTCGTCCTTCTTCTTGACCGATGCGCCCTGCCCGTTGGCCGCGTCCATCAGTTCATTCGCCAGCTTCTCGGCCATGCTGCGGCCACCGCGCTTGCGCGCGTTGTCGAGCACCCAGCGCATCGCCAGCGTCATCGAGCGATCCGTCGGCACTTCGACCGGGACTTGATAGGTCGCGCCGCCGACGCGCATCGGCTTGACTTCAATCGCCGGGGCGACGTTGCGCAGCCCCTGTTCCATCACCTCAATCGGGTTGCGCTTGGCGCGCTCCTCGATCAGTTCCAGCGCATCGTACATGATGCCCTGCGCGGTGCTCTTCTTGCCGCCCGTCATCATGCGATTGATGATCATGGCGACGTGCAAATTCTGGTACTTGTTATCCGGCGGAATGAGCCGCTTCGGAGGACTTTTTCTTCTCGGCATGGTCTCTTCCTACCTTATTTCTTGCCAGTGGCTGGCGCGCCAGCCTTCGGACGCTTCGCGCCGTACTTGCTGCGCCCCTGCTCACGATTCTTGACGCCATCGGTATCGAGCGTGCCGCGAATGATGTGGTAGCGCACACCCGGCAAGTCCTTCACACGACCGCCGCGCACGAGCACGACGCTGTGTTCCTGAAGGCTGTGCCCTTCGCCCGGAATGTAAGCCGTCACTTCAATGCCGTTGGAGAGACGAACGCGCGCGACCTTGCGCAGCGCCGAGTTCGGCTTCTTGGGCGTCATCGTCTTGACGACCGTGCAAACGCCGCGCTTCTGGGGAGAACCCTTCTTGCGGCGGGTACGCTTCTGGTCGTAGACGTTGAGCGTGTACTGCAAAGCCGGGGCTTTGCTCTTGCTCTTCTTCGGCTTGCGACCCTTGCGCACCAACTGATTAATGGTTGGCATAAAAACGACTCCACTTCAATTTGCTAGCTACAGCTTGCCTGAGTGCAGACATGCAAAAAGGCGTCAATAATGAACGCCTGTATGCACCTTTGTGACGAGCCATGCCGCGTTGCGGGACGCTATCGCCACCTCTTCGCTCAGTTCAGCACGCCATTGCCTCAACGCGGAGGGTGTGTGCCGTACACGCGTTTGAGAATACTATCATTACGAAATGGCAAAGTCAAGGGTAGCACACGCGGACGCCGCACCGCATCTTCTAGCGTTCGCGCAGTGAATTGACCGCCGCTGTCAGCCCGCCCGGTACCAGAATTATGCCAAACTCGCCAAACTCGATCCAGATCGTATTGGCAGGCCGACCGTAACGCGCCAGCTTATTGATCCACTGTTAGCGTGACCGTGACGCTGCCTGTGTTGTTGCCGCCCGCGTGCGTGACGATGATCGTGTAAGTTCCGCTCGTCGGCAGCGCGACCTTGCTGATCAGCGCGTTGGTGTCGCCGCCGCTGTCGTCGTCAGCAGCAATCGGCTTGCCATTCGGATCAAGCAGCACCAGCAGCGAATCGACGCCGACCGATGCGGGCGAGTTCGCGGCAATCGTGATCACCTGCCCGGCTTTCCCCTCGAAGGGGATGTGGAACACCAGCCCCGCCTGCATCGCTAGCTGCGCGCTCCCGCCCGCCTGAATCTCAGGCTGAACGAGTGCCTGGGTACCGTCAAGCTGCGCGAACTGCCAGTAGTCGGCGGCCTCGCTCGCCCTATCGCCCTGCTTGCCGTATGACGAACCACGCGCCAGGTAGCCCCAGGGATAGGTCGCGTCGAGTTGAATCGCCTTGTTGTAATCAGCGAGCGCCGCCGTGCTGTTGTTCATGTCGTCGTAGATGTAGCCGCGCCGCAGATAGCTGTCCGGGTTGGTCGGATCAAGCTGAACCACCTGATTGGCGTCAGCCAGCGCCGCCGGATCGTTGCCCTGTTCGCGATAGACTTCGCTGCGCGTGGTCAGCACGGTCGGTTCGTTGGGCGCAAGCTGAAGCGTCTGGTTGAGGTCTTTCAGCGCCAGATCATACTGCTTTTCGTCGGCGTAGATATAGCTGCGGTTGAGGTAGGCATTCGGGTCGCTGGGATCAACCGAGATCGCCTGCGTGAGATCGGCCAGAGCATCCTGATCGTCGCCCTGCGCGCGATAGATCGTTGCGCGATTGATATAGCCGCTCGAACTATTCGGCGCAAGCGCAATCACGCGGCTGGCGTCGGTCAGCGCCGAGCTAAAATCGCCTTCCGTCGCCTCAAGGCGCGAACGAAAATAGTAAGCCGCCGTATTTTGGTTATCCAGCTTGATGGCCGTGTTCAGATCGCTGAACGCCTGCGGATACAAGCGCCCCGCCATGTAAAGCTGCGCGCGATTGACGTAGGACTGCGGGTAATTGAGCGTTGCGATGCTCTGATTGAAGTATTTGAGAGCTTGATCGTACTGTCCCAGCCCTTCGGAGGCAGTTCCCATCAGGTCGTAAATGGGGAAATAGCTGGGCAGTGTCGCGTCAACCTGCAACGCCGCCTGATAATCGTTGAACGCCGCCTGATATTGGGACGACTGCGCCGACGATTCGCCGCGCAGCGCGTAGGTAATCGCGTAGTTGCAGGCGAACTGATTATCGGTGTAATTCGGCTGGGTGGTCAGAACTTGCTGGTAATCGGCGATGGCGAGATCGTAGCTCTGGATGGATCGGTAGAGATCGGCACGCGCCATCAGCGAGTCAATGTCCTGCGGATCAGCTTTGATCGCTTTCGTGAGCTTGGTGACCTGTGCTTCGAGGCCGATGCTGTCCTGCTGGAACTGCACCTGCGCGAGGCAGTTTGCAGCAGCGATTTCAGTCGCTTGGGCTGTCGCTTCTACAGTCGCCTCTGAGGTCGCCTCCGAGCCTGTGCTCGTCGGCGCTTCCGTCACGGTGATTAAGCCAAGCTGGGCTGCCAGACCACCCGGCGGCGTTGCTTCCGGGGTCGCGTCCTGAGCGAGCAGTCGCCCCGGCAGCCCGATCATCACCATGCTGATCAGCAGAAGTGCTAGCCATTCGCGTCGCCGTGCAGCCATTGTCGCCACCTGTCTCTCGTTGACCGAAGCGCTGCACTTCATTATAGACGACTCTGGCGGACATCAGGCAATCTCCCGATTGGCAAGTTATTCGTATAATCCAATACAATATTATTCCATTTCACCGCTACCGCCACGCCGATTTGCTCGTTTATCCACTATAATTACGGAATCGTCCTTGACGGAAAACGAGTGATGAGCGTACCGGCTGATGAAATTCGCCAAGCTCGTATTGATCCTGCTATCTCTGCTGCTGACCTCGACGGCGTGCAGCGTACGGCAAACTTTCCCGACGCTCGTGCCTACGCCAACTATCACGCCCGTGCCCACCGCCCCGCCGACCGACGAATTCTGTCCGCCGCCGCAGAACTGGATCAGCTACATCACGCAGCCCGGTGACTCAATTGCGTCGCT
>DASZXN010000228.1:0-6755 GCA_035545875.1 Phototrophicaceae bacterium | reverse complement strand
GCTGTGGAAATTCGCCATCCAGCCGACCCAGTAGGTCTTGTGGAAGAACCAGTTCGTAATCAGCAGCAGCACGGCAATCGCAATCACCGAGACGACTACGCCGAGCCGATCTCCCAGATTGCCCAGCGCCGAAATAATGCTCGTAAACACAAACCAGGTGATCACTGCCGCGCCCATCGCAATCACGCCGCCGAGCGCCAGCGAACGCCGATACTGCGCCGCTTCCGCCGCCCGCATCCCGGCCATCAGCGACGACAGGATCAGCACGGCTTCGAGACCTTCGCGGAAGACGATCACCGCCGAGTTGCCGATCACCGCGCCGGGAGCGCTTTTAGCCACGTCGAGCGTCTGCTGGCTGGCCGCGAGTTCCTGATTGAGCCGATCCAGCCCGGTCTGCACGTCCGCGACCGAGGCGTGATCGGCCAGCAGCACGTACATCCCCGGCTGATCGCTCGTCCCTTGCCAGAACAGGCTCTCGACTTCGAGCGCCATGTCGGGCGCGAAGCCGCGTAAGCGCTGTTCGATGCCGCCGTCGAGGATGGCGTAGGCTTCGAGGCGCTTGGCTTCAGCGGAGTCGTAATCGCCCGCCAGCACCGCCGATTTCATGTCCTTCAACATGCTGTCGATGATGGTGTACGAAGCGCTCACATCGCTGACGCTGGCATCGACTTTCAACGCCTGTTTTGCCTGATCGAGCGCGCCGTTGACCAGTTTTTGCAGATCATCCGGGCTGCCGACAGCGGTCATCAGCGTTTTCATCTGGTCAAGCGATGTGCTCAGTTGAGTCGCCGCGTTATTGTCGTTGGCGGTCATAACCGGATGCAGTTCTTCCGAGAGCGCCGCCGCCTGATCGCGGAAGGAGGTGGCTTCCTGCACTTCAATCGGGATCGTGATCTGCCCATCCTGCACGCCGCGCGCGTATTCGGTCGAGACGAGGCTGATGAACAGGTAGAGCAGTTGCGCACGCTTGGCAATGTCGTCGGCGGTCAGCGCGACGGGCTGGTAATTGGCGAGCGCCGTCTTGATCTGATCGTCGAGTGTGCCGACGCTGCTCAGGCTGCCGCCCAGCGCCGCCGTTTTCAGGCTGGCGACCTGACCTTCCAGCGTGTGCGTGTCCGCGTCGCCGAGCTTCGACTGCACGTCCGATTGCAGGATCGAGAAGTAGCCGCTGATCTGGCCTGCCCAGTCCGCCGAGCGAGTAGCGAAGTTCTGACCGGCGGCGTCCTTGAGCTTGCTCAGAGCGTCGCGCAGGCGGAAGGTATACGAGTCGCGCAGGTCATTGGCGACCGTGACAATCACGTCGGCGCGGTTGACGGCTCCAGCGTTCTGCTGGACGCCTGCTTCGAGGCGATCAAGCGCCTGCGCAGCGGGATTATCGACCAAACTGAATTTGGTCGCCTGCCGATATTCGCGCAGCCGCAGCCAGTCGGAGGCGGCCTGGCTGTCGCCCTTTTGCAATGCGGCGAGGGTCGCTTCATAGCTGCCGCGCAGCAGCGTCGTCCACAGCGATCCGCTGGCGAAAGCGAACGCAGTCGCATCACCCTTCGTCGCGGCAGCCTGCGCGTCACTGAAAATCTGCGTCAGCGCCTGATCGACAGCGGGCGCGCTGGTTTTCAGCGATGGCTGGATCGCCTGTTGATAGAGCGCCAATGCCTGCTGAATATCGGTCGCGGCCTGCTGATAATAGGTTGACGGGTTGGGATCGCCATCGGCGTTGAGGAAGGCTTGCTCGGCGTCGAACAGCTTGTCGTGAATGGTGCTTCCGGCCTGCCAGATTGGGGGCGCGGCTGTATTGCTTTGTGCTTGAACACTGATCGCGGCCAGACTGATCAGCGCGAGAACGATCACCCCAAAAATACGATAAACCCGCATCACCTACTCCTCAAGCACAAATGGAAAAGGGTCGGGCTTAGCCCGACCCCTACAGAGAAATCTACTGGAAACTCGGTAACGTCAAATTCAAATCGCTGGCGGCCTGCCCGATCAGCGCGGCGAGGTTGTCGGCCTTGTCCTGCGCCTGCGCGCCGAGCGCGTCGGCCTGCTCCGCCGTAAAGTGCTTACCGCTCTGTTCCTGATCGTAGGTACTGCTCAGGAAATCGTTCAGATCGGTGAAGCCCGCCTGAATCTGGTCGTTGAGCGTGCTGTCGGTGGCGGTTACGTCGCTGCTGACGTTGCTGTAGATGATGGTCAGGCTGGCGGCGATGCCGTTGACATCGACCAGCCGCGACTGGGCGACAAAGCGCGGGTCTTGTCCAGCGACGAACGACGAGTTCTTCCATTCCTGAAAGTAATCGCCCATCGTCGGCACCATCGTCGCCAGCGCCGTGAAGCTGTCCTCCAGCGAGGGCGTCCAGGCGTTGATCGCCGTGTTCAACTGGGTGGTCGCATCGACAAAAGCGTTCGAAATCGCCAGCCAGAAGTGCGCATCGGGCAGGGCGTCGCCGCGCTCGTCCTTGCCGTTGCCGTCGAAATCGACGCGCAGACCCGTATGCTCCTGCTGCGTGCCCCAGAGCGTCGTTTCGAGCAGCCAGTGGAACAGGTTGCCGGGTTTCTCGAACGTGCGCCCGTCGTCGAGCGTCAGTGTCCAGTCATAAGCGTTCTGCGGGTCTTCCGAGGCAGGCGGGCCAGCGTCGATCCACGTGTCGAAGTTCGCGAGCGTCGGCACGCCCGCGACGATGCCTTCGATGTGCTCGTAATCGTTGTGCGCGAGGATGAAGGTGTCGCGCGCGTCGGTGACCCATGCCTTCAGGTCAGCCTGATGTGCGCTCCACGCCTGCGCATAATCGAAATTGGCGGCTTTGAGCGTGTCGAAATACTGCTGCGCGTCACCCTGAATCTGCGTGATCTGCTTGAGCATATCAGCGCCGCGCGTGACCAGATAGTCTTTAGTCGCGTTCACGCCGACGGCGGCTTCAGTGGCTTCGGGTGTCGTTTCTGACGAGGTTGCTTGAGCAAACGCCTGTCCCGTGATCGTCAGGAACAGGGCGAAAATGACGAGTAAAGCGAGCTTTTGCTTCATGGATCAGGAAACTTTCCGGTGTAATGAGGCTGAGGCTAATGATACGAAAGAGGCCGCGCCGCTGTCCACAAGAGCGGTCAAAGGAAGAATTTCACAAGCCGTAGTTCACAATTTCCGCATCGGTAACTCCAAGTTGCACTCTGTTAACTTCCGGTTGGACGAGCGTTACTAACCGCACATCACCGTTTTGCCAGGGCAGGTTTCAAACCTGCCCTACGGGTTGCAATAATGGCGGTTTTCACTGCTGCTGTAAGCTCGGCAGCGTCAGGTTGAGGTCGCTGGCGGCCTGCCCGATCAGCGCGGCGAGCGCGTCGGCTTTGTCCTGCGCTTCCTGACCCAGCCCATCGACCTGTTCGGGCGTGAACTTCTTGCCGTCGAGTTCCTGCTGATGCGTGTCTTTGATGAAGCCAAGCAGATCGGTAAAGCCAGCCTGAATCTGCTGATCGAGCGTGGCGTCTTTCGCGGCGACCTGCGGACTCACGTCGGTGTAGATAATTTGCAGGCTCGACGTAATGCCGATCACGTCCACGAGGCGCGACTGCGAGACGAAGATCGGCTCGCTGCCGCCGATGAAGATCGAGTTCTTCCAGTCCTGAAACAGATCACCCTCGGTCGGAACCATCACTGCCAGCGCCGTGAAACTGTCTTCCAGAGTCGGTGTCCAGGCGGCAATCGCGGTGTTCAACTGCGTCGCGGCATCGACAAAGGCATTCGCTCCGGCGAGGAAGAAGTGCGCGTCCGGCAGCGCATCGCCGAGATCATCCTTGCCGTCACCGTTGAGATCGACGCGCAGGCCCGTGTGATCCGGTTCTGTTCCCCAGAGCGTGACTTCGAGGACGTAGTGCAGGATGTTGCCGGGCTTGTCGAAGCTGCGCCCGTCGTCGAGCTTGAGCGTCCAATCGTAAGCGTTGCTCGGATCGTCTTTCCCCGGCAGGCTGGCGTCGATCCAGCTATCGAATTTCGAGAGCGAGGGCACGCCGCCGACAATCCCTTCGATCTCCTCGTAGCCGTTGGTGTGCGTGCCGACGAACTGCGTCCGCGCGTCCAGCACAATCTGGGTGAGATCGGCCTGATGATCCGCCCAGGCTTGCTTGTAATCGAACTTCTCTGACTGGATCAGGTTGAAATAGGCTTGCGCATCGGCTTGCAGCTTGATCACGTGCCCCAGAATATCCTGACCATGCTGCGCTAGGTAATCCTTGATGCCGAGCAGCGTCGGCTCGGTCGTTTCAGGCGTCGCTGGCGGCGTCGCGTCCTGAGCGAAGCTCTGCCCCAGCGGAACGATCAGCACGGTCAACAGGACGATAAAGCAGATGGCTCGTCTCATAGGCTCCCTTTGCAGTTGGTGTTTGTGCTTTGCATTGAGGCCAATGCTAACGGAGGGGTATTTGACCTGTCTACGCAGACGGTCAAAGCAAAAATTCAGCGGAGGCGTGCTTTATCTTTGCAGAGCGGGTGAACCGAAGTTGCCGGAAACACAACCGGAAATTGTCTGCCGGGCAATCGAAAATTGCCGGAGATTAAATCGGAGTTGGCTGTCTGTTAACGCCGGGTTTAGCTGCGGACAGTCGGTATGGTGAACATGAAGCAGCCGCCCTTGACCTGCGCGCTGCGCGGTACTGCCCAGATTTTGCCGCGATGCACCTCGACGAAGCTGCGCGTCACGGCGAGGCCAAGCCCCACGCCTTCGATCCGCTTGGCTTTGGCTTCCTCAGTGCGGAAGAAGGGCATGAATACCTTGTCGGCTTCTTCGGCATCGAGACCTTTGCCATCGTCGTTGACGGTGACGAGGATCGCGGGCAGCACGACATCGACGGGGGTGTTCGGCGGCAGCTTATCGGACACATCGATCAGCCTGGTCGAGATGCGAATCTGCCCACCTTCCGGCGAATACTTGATCGCGTTGGTGAGCAGGTTGGTCACGACCTGCGAAATGCGATCTACGTCGATACTGACGGGCGGCAGGTCGTCGTCCAAATCCATGATCACCTGCTGCTTGCGCGCCTTATACTGTAATTCCATGCGCGCCACGACTTCGATGATCAGGTCGGGCAGGAACGCTTCCGTCTTGTTGAGCTTGAGTTCGCCCGCATCGATGCGCGTGATCTCGATCATGTCGTTGAAGATGCTGTTGAGGTGCTTGGCGCTGTTGAGGATGATCTCGGTGTATTCGCGCGCCAGATCGGGCATTTGATCGCCGCTGGTTTCGAGAATGAACTCGGCAAAGCCGCGAATCGAGGTCAGCGGCGTGCGCAGTTCGTGCGAGATGCGCGAGAGGAAAGCCGCGCGGAGCCGCTGCGCCGAGCGTTCCGGCGTTGTGTCGTGGAAGGTGTAGATGCGTCCCAAGACCTGCATATCCTGATAGACGGGCGCGCTGTACCATTCCACGTCGAGCGGCTGGCCGTCTGTGTTGACCATACGAAACTCGCCGCGTCGCACGTTCGGGTCGCGGACGGGCGTGCTCAACCACGAGGCCCGCAGTTCGGCGCGCACGCCTTCGGGAAGCTGCATCTGACCGAGCAGGTGAATCAGCGAATCGCCTTCGGCCTGCCCCTCCGGGACTTCGAACATGCGGCTGAAACGCTTGTTGACGGTCAGCACGTGCCCGCCCTGACCATAGGGCATGACCATCACTACGCCGTCGGTCACCGCATCGAGCAGGGCGGCGCGGTTGATTTCCATGCGCTCGCGCTGCTGCTGAAGCGACTGCGCCATCGCGCTCATCGCCAGAAACTCGCAGACGGTGCGATAGCTTTGCAGTTCGCGTTCCTCGAACTTGTGGCGCTGGTCGGTGCCAATCGCCAGCACACCGAGCTTCTGCCGTTCGGCGTGCAGCGCGATCAGCGTAATCGAGCGCAGGCGCTCTGCTTTGAGGAAGCCGCGAATCAGCGGGTCGAAGCGATCCTTGATCTTGTTGATGCTGGCAAAGGTGATGATTTCCTTGCTTTCAAGCTGTTCCAGCAGATCAGGGTAGTCTTTGAGGTACAGGCGCACGCCGATGCCGATGCCACTGCCGTGCCGCTTCGACCACGAGCCGCGAATCTCGATGTACTCGAACGGCCCATTCGGGCTGTCCTCGTGTACTGGCCCGTAGATCAGCATGGCGCAGCTTGAAATATGCGGCTCGAACAGCGTGTCGCGCAGAATGTTGACGACGTGCTGCGGCGATGGGTTCTCGGCAATCGCCTGCGCCGATTTGAGGATCGACTGGGCAGTGGTCAGGTTCTCGGCCAACACGTTGTACAGGTAATGGTTCTCCAGCACGACGCGAATCAGGCTGACGAACTGCTCACAGCGGGCGAAATCGGTTTTGTGATAAGCAGACGGCGCGGCGGCGCACAGCGCCAGCACGCCGCTGATCGAGTCGGTGATCGGGAATGGGTAGAGCAGCGCCGATTGCAGTGAAGCGTTACCGGTTGGCTCCAGCGCGAGGGTCTGCGGCTTGAGCATCGGGATCGCCGCGCTGATGTGTTCGCTCAACAGGTCGCAGACGCGCTCCTGCTCGGCGTGCGGCAGCTCATCGAACGACTCCGAGGCGATCAGATCGACCTTGTGGTCGTGATACTCGTAGATGCAGGCCATGTCTGCGGGAACCTGGGCGGTGATGGCTTGGAGCAGGAAGTGAAGTTCCTGAGTGGGGAGGGCTTTGGGCTTGTACGAGGGGAAAATATTTTCGACGCTTATGGTCATTTGGACATCTGGTAAGAGCTAATCAGCGACTTACGACATTTCAGAG
>DASZXN010000227.1:0-14987 GCA_035545875.1 Phototrophicaceae bacterium | reverse complement strand
GCTAACATCGACTGCGTTGTCATCGTCAGCGGCGGGATGGACAGCGTGACGCTGCTCCATTACCTCGTCAAGCAGGCCAAGCTCACGCCTGCCATGATTACTTTCCAGTACGGCCAGAAGCATGCCCGCGAAATCGAATCTGCCAAATATAACGCTCAACTGCTCAACATCCCCGATCATCGCATCGTCGATTTGACCAGCCTGACCTACCTGTTCGCGAGTTCGGCGCTGGTGGGCGAAAACGTCGCTATCCCCGACATCGCGGACGTGCAGGGTAATCCGCAGCCGCCGACTTACGTCCCTAACCGCAACATGATTTTTCTGGCGCTGGCTGCCGCTTATGCCGAGAGTCTTGGCGTCAACACGGTCTACTACGGCGCGCAGGCGCATGATCTCTACGGCTACTGGGATACCACGCCCGATTTCCTTCGCCGTCTCAACAACGTCTACCAGCTTAATCGCGGCACGCCGATCCACATCGAAGCGCCTTTTGTTCACGACAGCAAAACCCAACTGCTGCGCGTCGGCCTGCAACTCGGCGTCGATTATGCGCATACCTGGTCATGCTACGTCGGCGGCGAGGTCGCCTGCGGACACTGCCCAACCTGCGCCGAGCGCCTGAAAGCCTTTGAAGAGGTCGGCATCCCTGATCCGCTGCCCTATCAAGCGACTTAACGCGCCGTATCCGACTCTGTATAGAACTTGTGATACAACATCTGCTGGCGATCCCGCGCCGCGCGCAATTGAGCGACAGCTTCAGGCTGCGGCGTGACGGTCGCCGTGATTTTGGGTGGAAAGGCGGACAACACTGTTTTATCAAGCGCGCTCAGGACGAGGATCGCCACGCCGCGCGCCGTGATCTCACTTTCTCCGGCGAACTGAAGCTCGCGGTTGAGTGCGTTGGCGATCATCTGCCGCCACGCCGGGGACGCATCCAGCCCGCCGCCGCTGCCAATCACGGGCGAAGTGCCGCCCAAGCGTTCGCTGATCAACGCCAGCCGCAGTGCCACCCCTTCGAGCGCTGCTTGCAACAGATCGAGCGCTGTGGTCGATTGGCGCAGCCCATGAATCGTGCCGACGGCATCTGCCGCCCAACCGAGGCTGCGCTCCCCGGAGAGCAGCGGCAGGAAGGTCAGGCCGTGTACGTCGGCTTCGCGCCGGGTAAGCTGCTGTTCAGCATCCTCCGGCAGCTTGAGCGTCGCTTTCGCCCACTCGAAGATACTGCCGCCCTCGCTCATCGCTCCGCCGAGCAGATGTAAATCCGCGCCAATACGGTAGCTCCATAAGCCTGCGGGAACATGGGGCAGCTTATCCGTCGAGACGGTGCGCAGCGCTGAACTCGTGCCAACACTGAGCGCGTATTTCCCCGGTTCCGCGCAGCCCGATCCAACATTGGCCGCTGCGCCATCCCCCACCGCCAGAAAGAACGGCGCATCTCTGAGCGCGGGCCAGCGAGTTGCATAATCGCTCTTCAAGCCGGAGCAGGTTTCTGTGTAATCAGCGAGTTTGGGCAGCGCTTCCTTCGGCAAATCGAGCATGTTGAGCCATTGATCATCCCAGGCGAGCGTTTCCCGGTTGAGCAGTCCCGACCACGACGCGACCGAGTAGCTGCACGGCGCCTCACTGAACCACTGGCGATAGAGATACGTGCCCAAATCCGTCCACTGCCTCACGGACTCGTAGAGTTTGGGATCGATGCGCTTGAGCCAGCGTAATCGTCCCGGATGATAGGCCGTATGGTGAACACAGCCCGTCCGTTGATGGGTCGCTTCGAGGTCAATCTGCTCTGCCAGCTCGGTCACATCGTCAGCGGAACGGGTATCCGCGTAGCTATAGATCGGCGTAACCGCCTTGCCAGTTGCATCGACGCCGAGCAGGTTGCCGACGAGCGTGTCCGCGCCCACCGCGCGAATATCCTTTGCTTCCGGCTTCTGCAATATCTCGTCAATGCAGGCTTCCGCGCTCGACTGTACTTCGCTCATGTCGAGCGTGGCCGCGCCAGGTGGGGTCGTCGTGAGGTGATGGCGGCGTACCGTCTGCGCGACCTCGTTAGCCTTATCGTCAAAGAGCAGCGCGCGCACCGACGAACTGCCCAGATCAAGCACAAGAATGGTCATAAATTTTCGCTCCAGCAACTTCGAGTGTTGCGCCCGCGCATCAGGTACAATTAGTAGCGTGCATTCGTATTCAAGAATCTTTGAGGTACACAATATGCCATCATACACGATTGGAATAGATTACGGAACAGAATCCGGGCGTGCGGTCATTGTGGACACAAGCAACGGGCAGGATATTGCCAGCGCCGTGCATCCCTACGCCAATGGCGTGATCGACCAGCATCTTCCCGGCAGTGACCGACCGCTCCCGCCCGAATGGGCGCTGCAAGACCCGAACGATTACATTGAGGTGCTCAAGCACGCGGTTCCGGCAGCGCTCAAAGCCGCCAACGTCAATCCAGCCGATGTGGTCGGCGTCGGCATCGACTTCACCGCCTGCACGATGCTCCCGGTCAAGGCTGATGGCACGCCACTCTGTTTCATCGACAGCCTGCGCAGCAACCCGCACGCGTGGGTCAAGCTCTGGAAGCATCACGCCGCGCAGCCTGAAGCCGACGAGATCAACGAGACGGCGCGCAAACGCGGCGAAAGCTGGCTCCCGCGCTACGGTGGCAAAATCTCATCTGAGTGGTTCTTCAGCAAGGCGCTGCAAATCTATCATGAAGCGCCGGAGATTTACGCGGCAGCAGATCGGATGCTCGAAGCGGCAGATTGGGTCGTCTGGCAGTTGACGGGTGTCGAGACGCGCAACGCCTGCACCGCTGGCTACAAAGCGATTGTGCAGGAAGGCAGCTACCCTACCCACGAGTATTTCGCCGCGCTTGATCCGGGCTTTGCCGATGTGGTCGATACCAAGATGAGCCGCAACTTCGCTCAACTGGGTGGGCGTGCCGGCGGCCTGACCGCTCAGGCGGCGGGCTGGATGGGACTGAAACCAGGGATCGCCGTTGCCGTCGCCAACGTCGATGCGCACGTGACTGTTCCGGCGGTTGGTGTGGTCGGCACAGGCGCGATGGTGCTGATCATGGGCACATCGACCTGTCATATGCTCGTTGGCGACCGGATCGAGACAGTCGAAGGCATGTGCGGCGTTGTACAGGATGGCATTATTCCCGGCTATTACGGCTACGAAGCAGGTCAAAGCGGTGTCGGCGATATTTTCGCGTGGTACGTCAATCACGGCGGCGTGCCGCAGGACTATTTCGACGCGGCCAAACGCGCGGGCGTCGATATTCACAAATATCTCGAAACGGAAGCCGCCCGGCAGCGCCCCGGCGAATCAGGTTTGCTGGCGCTCGATTGGGTCAATGGCAACCGCTCGATTCTGGTCGATGCCGACTTGAGTGGCCTGCTGGTCGGCATGACGCTCGGCACGCGCGCGCCGGAAATCTATCGCGCCTTCATCGAAGCAACCGCTTATGGCACGCGCCTGATTGTCGAGTCATTTGAGAAGCGCGGCGTCCCGGTCAACGAACTGGTCGCTGCGGGCGGGCTGCCAGAGAAAAATAAGCTGCTGATGCAGATTTACGCCGACGTGACCGGACGCAGCTTCCGGCTCGCCGCCGCGAAGCAAGCCCCCGCGCTGGGCGCGTCGATGCACGCGGCGGTCGCGGCTGGCGTCTACCCGAACATTCAGGCCGCAGCCGCGCAAATGGCTTCGCCGACCAACGAAATCGTCCAGCCGATCAAGGAAAACACGGCGATTTATGATCAGCTTTATGCCGAGTACGTCACGCTGCACGATTATTTTGGGCGCGGTGAAAACGACGTGATGAAGCGTCTGAAAAAGCTGCGCAATCAGGTGCGCGAGGTCGCGGTTTAAATCAAATCAATATCGTAGGGGTGAGGCGTGCTTCGTCCCTACACAAATTGGGATTGAGGAGGAGAGATGAAACTCCAGCATTTACGCGAAGAAGTCTGTGCGCTGCACGCCGAACTGCCACGATACAATCTGGTCGCCTGGACGAGCGGCAACGTCAGCGCGCGCGACCCGGAAACCGGGCTGGTTGTCATCAAGCCGAGCGGGATCAAATTTGCGGATTTGACACCCGAAAACATGGTCATTGTCGATGTCGATGGCAAGCTGGTCGAAGGCAGTCACAAGCCGTCGTCGGATACGGCCTCCCACTGCTATATCTATCGTCAGCGACCAGAGATCAACGGCGTGACGCATACCCATTCGCGCTATGCGACCGCCTTCGCCGCCCTCGCTCGTCCGATCCCCTGCGTGCTGACGGCCATGGCCGACGAGTTCGGCGGGCCGATCCCTTGTGCAGGCTTCGCGCTGATCGGCGGTGAGGAAATCGGGCGTGAGGTTGTCGGCGCGCTCGATCAATGCCCCGGCCCAAATTACGCAGTGCTGCTGCAAAATCACGGCGTCTTCACGGTCGGCAAAGACGCGGAATCGGCAGTCAAAGCCGCTGTGATGACCGAGGACAACGCCGCCATTGTCTGGACGGCACTGCAAATTGGCGAACCGCTGCCGCTTGCCCAGTCGGACATCGACAAACTACACCATCGCTACACCCACGTCTACGGGCAGCAGTAAGCGCTCTTCATTCATCCCACACGAACATCCACGCAGCAAACCGTCGTCGTTTCTCATCATGAGCGTCAACGCAATGTTGACGCTCCATTGAGAACAGCGATGATACAATGCAAATTAGGATTTGTTCCTTGATGATTGACCAGTCGGAGATTGACGCCATGACCCAGCGCGCGGACGCTGCGTTCGACTGCCTGGAGGCAGTTCCGAATGCGATTTTCGTCTTGCAGGCGAAGCACATTCTCTGGGTAAACAAGGCAGCGACAGAACTTATCGGTCACAGCCCCGCTGTCCTCCAAATGATGGATTTCGATGACCTGTTTGGCGCATCCTGGCTCGACACCGCTTCGGCCACGCAGACAGCCCATCTGATCACGGCACGCGGACAGCCGGTTCGCGTCGAAATTCACGTTAGTCCAACCGAGATCGACGGACAGCAGGTCGAAGTCGCTACTTTGATCGCTCTGCGCTCGCTCCATCCACCCGTTTTGTATGGAGAAGATCAGGTTTATCGGCAGGCGATTGAAAGTAGTCTCGACGGCTTTTACCTGCTTTACAGCCTGCGCGACAGCCGCGCAAAAATCGTTGATTTCGTCTTTGCCGATGTCAACGAGCGGGGTTGCAAAGCCGTTCGGCTCAAGCGTGAGCAGATCATCGGGCAGAACCTCTGTGAACTGATGCCGCTCAACCGCACCGAAGGTTTTTTTGATCGTTACGTCCACGTCGTCGAAACAGGTGAAGTTCTGGATCAGGATTTCACGCTCGACCTGCCCAATGGAGAGCGCCTGTGGCTGCATCATCAGGTAATTCAGGTTGACGATGGCATCGCCATTTTCACCCGCGACATCACCGAGCGCAAACGAACCGAAGCAGCGCTGCTCGAAAGCCAGCGCCGTTATCGCGCTCTGCTCAACCAGTCGAACGACTGTGTAAGCTTGTTTAATCTGACCGGGCATTTCGTGCTGGTCAACGACCAGATGGCGTCGCGCCTCGGCTATACATCTGATGAAATGGTTGGAATGCACCTGACCCAGGTGATCATGCCGGACGAGGTCGATCATTTCCATCAGGTTGATCAGGCAGTTAAAACCGGACAAACCGTGCCGCTGTTCGAGCGCACCTACATCCGCAGAGATGGCACACACTTTCTCGGTGAAGTGAACATCAGCCTCGTCTACGATGTGGAAGGCAAGCCGCTCTACATTCAGTCGATCATGCGCGACATCACCGAGCGTAAGCAGGTTGAGCTGGCGCTGCGTGAAAGCGAAGAGCGCTACCGAATTATCTCCGAGTTGATCTCTGATTACGCCTACGCCTTCCGTGTCCAACCGGATGGCACGCTCGTGCATGAATGGATCACCGAGTCGTTCCGGCGCATCACCGGCTTTACCCACGAAGAGATCGACGAGGATGGTCAGTATGCCCTCTACCATCCCGATGATGAGGATCGTGCCGAGGCCGACGTACAGCGCGTCCTGCGCGGCGAAGCGGTAGCTGGAGAATATCGGATTGTGACCAAGAGCGGCGATCTGCGCTGGGTGCATATTTTGCGCCAGCCGCTCTGGGATGCCACTGAAGGGCGCGTCACTCACATGTACGGCGTGGCGCAGGACATCACCGAACGCAAGCAGGCCGACGAGGATTTGCGCAAAAGCGAGGAAAAGTATCGCCTGATCGCCGAGAATGCCACCGACGTGATCTCGACTTCATCCAGGACAGGGATTCGCACCTACATCTCGTCAGCCTGCCGCAAACTGCTCGGCTATGAACCGGAAGAATTGGTCGGCCAATCAAGTTCCGACATTATCCACCCGGACGACCTGCCGATTATGGGGCGGCTGGTTGCGGTGTTTCAGGAATCATTTGAGCCGGTCACCTATACCTGCCGCTCGCGCACTAAAAACGGCAGTTATCTGTGGCTGGAGATCACGACCAAGCCAATCTACGATCCTGAAACCAATACTATTCAGGAATTCATCTCGGTCGCGCGTGACGTGAGTCACCGCAAACAGATGGAGACAATTCTGCTGGAACAGGATCGGTTGATCATTGAACTCCAAAAAGAGCAGGAACTCAGCGAAGTCAAAAGCAACCTGATGCGTACAATCTCGCATGAGTTCCGTACTCCGCTCACACTCATCGTCACGGCAACCGACTTTCTCGACACCTACATCGAACGCCTCGACGTTCAGCAGCGCCGTGAGCGGCTGAATGCGATTCGCGTTCAGGTCAAGCGCCTGAGTGAGATGCTCGACGATATTTCCTTCGTCGTTCAGGGAACACTCCATCATATGACAGCGCGTCCTGCGCGGCTCGACTTTGAAGCCAACTGCCGAGCGATCCTTCAGGAAATCGAGACAACGGTTGGGCAGGATCGCCAATTCGTCTTTAGAAGCGATGGTCAGCTTCAGCATGGCGTTGCCGATAAAGCGCTGCTGATCCGCATTGTGAGCAATTTGCTCTCGAATGCGGTTAAATATTCGCCAGCGCAGAGCGAGATTACGCTTACGCTCACGCGTGATCATGACGATGCGGTTGTGCAGGTCAGCGATCACGGTATCGGGATTGCCGAGGAAGATCAAAAACGCATCTTCGAGCCGTTCTATCGCAGCAGCAGCGTAATCGACCGTGTAGGCGGCACAGGTCTGGGCTTAAGCATCGTCAAAGACTGCGTTGACTTGCAGCACGGCACGATCAGCGTGACCAGCGAGATCGGCAAAGGCACGACCTTTACCGTGCGTCTGCCACAAACGCTGGAACTGGCCTAATTTAGCGGTTTTCCACGCGAAAGGGAAGCGATGTCTACATCGCTGTTGTTCACCGATGTTGAATTGATCACACCTGGCACACGTATCGAACGCGGTTGGCTGCTGACGAAAGACAGCCAGATCGCAGCGCTGGGTCGCGGCGACGCGCCGGAAAATATCGACGCAGAAGTCATTAACGGCGCGGGAAAGACGCTGCTTCCCGGCTTCATCGACGTACACGTTCACGGTGGCGCGGGCAGCGAAGCGATGGATGCCACACCCGACGCGCTGCGCACAATGGCGCAGTTCTATGCGCAGCACGGCGTAACCAGCTTTCTGGCGACCACCTGGACAGATTCACGCGAACGGATTCAGGCGGCGCTCGAAACGATTGCGGCAGCCGTCGGTCGCCAGCCGAACGGCGCGACAATCATCGGCGCGCACGTCGAGGGGCCCTACATCAACCCGGATCGCCCCGGCGCGCAAAGCCCGGTTCACGTGCGGCGCGCGCCCCGTGACGAGGCGACCGCCTTCCTCGATCTGGGCGTCGTCCGGCTGATGGCGCTCGCGCCGGAATTTCCCGAAAATCACTGGTTGATCCGCGAATGTGTCAAGCGCGGAATCACCGTCTCTGCTGCGCACACCGCCGCCAACTATCAACAGATGCAGGAGGCCGTCGCGCTCGGCGTCACGCAGGCAACCCATACGGGCAACGCCATGACCGGGCTGCATCACCGCGAACCGGGAACGCTCGGCGCGGTGCTGACCTTGCCAGAAATCAACGCCGAAGTCATCAGCGACAACATTCACGTCCACCCTGCCGTCGTCAACCTGATTTACCTTGCCAAAGGCGCGAACCGCGTCATCCTGATCACCGATGCGGTGCGCGGCGCGGGGATGCCGGACGGTCAGTACCCGCTCGACGACCGGATCGTGACGATCCGCGATGGCAGCGTTCGCCTGCCCGATGGCACGCTCGCGGGCAGCACATTGACGATGGATCGCGCGCTGCGCAACTTCATCGCCGCGACGGGTCAGCCGCTCGCCAACGTTTGGCAGGCCAGCAGCCTCAACGCGGCACGCTCGGCAGGCGTTTCGGGACGCAAAGGCAGTCTTGAAATCGGCAAGGATGCCGATCTCGTGCTGGTTGATGCAAATATCAACGTCCAGATGACCGTCGCTGAAGGCGAGATCGTCTACCGCCCATGAGTCGAGCGCAGCTTTACGTCGTCGGCCAATTCGTGCTCTTTGCCCTGCTCGCTCTAGCGCTGATCGTCTTTCCACCGGGGCAAACGGCGCTTCTGCGCGGTATTGGCCTGCTGCTGATCGTGATCGCCTTCTTGATCCTTGCGCTGGCGGTGCGCGAGTTTCAGGTGAAGAATGCGACGTTGCCCAACATCACGCCGACGCCCAACGCACAGGCCGCGCTGGTTGACACAGGCATTTACGCACACGTGCGTCATCCGATCTATACGGCGGTGCTGGTTGGCGCGCTGGGGGTCGCGTTGGCGCATGGGCACGTCGCCGTCCTGCTGATCGCGCTGGTAATGATCGTCTTTTTCACCTACAAATCCATGTACGAAGAAAGCCTTCTGCGCGTGGTCTATCCGCAGTATGACCAATATCGCACCCACACGGGGCGCTTCCTCCCGTTTCTGTAGCGGCGCGTTCGCATTCGAGCAGGTTATAATGACGGCGATAATTGAGTGACGGGCAAGCCTTTGACGATGCGAAAATTTCTGACTGCGCTTATACTGCTCGTGCTGTGCGCCGCGTGCAGCGCTCAGGACGCGACTCCGCAGGCAGGCACGGCAGTAACACCCTTTCCCGCGCCCGATTTCACGCTCGATACCCTGAGCGGCGGCCAACTCAGCCTCGCTTCGATGCGCGGTCGCTGGGTAATTCTGAATTTCTGGGCGACCTGGTGTGCGCCCTGCACCTCGGAGATGCCCGCCCTGCAAGCAATTGCCAACCAGCTTTCGGGACAGGTTGGGCTGTTCGGCGTCAATATGCGCGAAAAGGCCGACGACATCCGCACCTTTATGACGCGCAATCATCTCAGCTTTCCGATTCTGCTCAATCCCGACGACGCGACGCTAGCCGCCTATAATCTGAGCGTCGGCATCCCGCAAACCGTGCTGATCACGCCGAAGGGTCAGGTCGTCTGGCATCAATACGGCCCCATTGATCTCGACACCTTCCGCACGACCTTCGATCAACTGCGGGCGGCTCAATCTTAAGGGATTTTTCGGGCATCAGACCCGTTTACTGCGCCGATTTCAGGAGAAAATAACGTGGCCTTCTTTGATTATGATTTACCCGTTCTTCAGCAGTACCGTCCCGCACGCGAGGAGCAGTCAGATTTTGACGCGTTCTGGAGCAAAACACTGGCGGAGACTCGCCAGCATCCACTCAACGCACAGTTCGAACCCGTTGATTATGGCTTCCGCCTCGTGGACACCTACGATGTCACCTTCGCGGGCTACGGCGGCCAGCCGATCAAGGGTTGGTTCATCCTGCCACATGGAGCGGAGGGCAAGCTGCCCTGCGTGGTTGAGTACATCGGTTATGGCGGTGGGCGCAATTTCCCACACAGCTATCTGATGTGGCCGAACGCGGGTTACGCGACGCTGGTCATGGATACACGTGGTCAGGGCAGCGCCTGGTCGCCCGGCGACACGCCTGATCTGCCAGTCGATGGTGCGAATCCCTTCTATCCCGGCTTCATGACGCAGGGCATCCTCGATCCCAAGACCTATTATTATCGCCGTGTCTTTACCGACGCCGTGCGCGCGGTCGAGGCGGCGCGTTCCAATCCGCGCGTCGATGCCTCCAGAATTGCTGTCACTGGCGGAAGTCAGGGCGGCGGAATCACCCTGGCGGTCGCCGGGCTTCAGACCGATGTTGCCGCTGCACTCCCCGACGTGCCTTTTCTGTGCCACTACCGCCGCGCGACCACCGTCGTCAATACCATGCCTTACGGCGAAATCGCCAAATACTGCCAGACGCACCGCAACGTCGAAGAAACGGTTTTCCGCACCCTCAGCTACTTTGATGGCGTCAATTTCGCGGCGCGAGCGAAAGCCCAGGCGCTGTTCTCGGCAGGTCTGATGGATGATACCTGCCCGCCTTCGACCGTCTACGCGGCTTATAATTACTATGGCGGCGCGAAAGAGATGCGCCTCTACACTTTCAACTATCACGAAGGCGGCGGCATCTATCAGAGTGTGGAAAAGGTCAATTACCTGACCAAGCTCTGGCAGTAGCGGCAAGCGCCGGCAACAACCCGAACAGCCAGTTATAGCAGCGCTAGCCGTGCCAGCAGCGCCGCGCCGATCACGGGCGAATACTTCGGGATCGGGATCGCAGGCAAACCAAGCGCGGCGCGCAGTCCTTCGCTGACTGGATTAGTCTCACTTAACAAGCCCCCGGCGAACGCAAAGGCCGGGGACTCAAGCTTCAGCCGCCGCACGACTGTCTCCGCCATCAGCGCCAGTTCAGTGACGCTTTCGGCAATGATCCGCTTGACGGCAGGATCGTCGGTTTCGGCCAGCACCAGCGGCGCAAGCTGCGCGACTTCGCGCGTGCGCCCCGGCGCGTAAATCCAGGCGATCAACTCGGAGGGTTCGCGCAGATCAAGCGTTTTCAGGATCGCTTTGGTCAATTGCGTGGGCGGTTCGCGTCCATCGGCGGCGCGGACGACGGCTTGCAGCGCCTTCAGGCCGAGCATGTAGCCGCTGCCCTCGTCGCCGAGCAGATAGCCCCACCCGCCGACCTGTACTGAGTCGCCCGCCTCGTTGACCCCATACGCCACGCTGCCCGTTCCCGCCAGAATCAGCACGCCGCGCCGCTCACCCTGTGCGCCGACCAGCGCGATTTCGAAGTCGCTGGCCGCGCGGATCGTCGCCTCGGTCAGTACAGCAGCGACCGTTTCACGCACCCAGTCACGCGCCGTGACTGTCCCGGCGATCCCCGCTGCAACCGCCCGAATATCGGCAGGCTTCAAGCGTGCATTGGAGAGCGCCGAGCGCATCGTCTCCTGAACCGTCTGCGCGGCGGCGGCGCGTCCAGCGCTGTTGGGGTTGGCGCTGCCCCCCTCCGCGCTGGCGATCAGCTTCAAGTCCTGCGTCGTGATCGCCACCCGCACGTGACTGCCACCGCCATCGATCCCCATGACGTACTCCACGTTGCGCATCTCCTTCGCACAGGGCAAAATCTGCCTGTGTCATTGTCGCAAAAGGATCATCCCCATGACCAGCCTTTTACACAGCGAGATCAGCGAACAACCGAGCGTGCTGGCGAATTTGCTCCAGCAGGAGCGCGCCAACGTCGAGCGCATCGCGCAGGCCATCCGTAACCGTCAGCCGCGCTACCTCGTCCTTGCCGCGCGCGGCAGTTCGGATAACGCCGCCCGCTACAGCCAATACCTGTTCGGCACGGTTAATCATCTGACGGCAGCGCTGGCAACGCCATCACTGTTCACGCTCTACCAGCAACCGCCGCGTATGGACGACGCGCTCGTGATCGCCATTTCGCAGTCCGGCCAGTCGCCCGATATTGTCAGCGTCGTCGCAGAAGGCAAAAGACAGGGTGCGCTAACCATTGCTATCACCAATGCGCCGGACGCGCCGCTGGCGCAGACCGCCGATCACACGATTTTACTGCACGCCGGAGCCGAAAAAGCCGTCGCCGCGACCAAAACCTACTCGACTTCACTGATGGCACTGGCAATGTTGAGCGCGGCGCTAGCGCAGGATCAAAGCCGCTTCGAGACATTGGCGCGCGTTCCCGACTGGATTGATCAGGTCATTCAGAACGGCGATAAAACGATTGCCGCCGCCGAGCGCTATTGTTACATCAATTACTGCGTCGTCGCCAGCCGAGGTTACAACTATGCGACCGCCTACGAAATCGCGCTCAAGCTCAAGGAGCTAACCTACATTATCGCCGAGCCATATTCGTCGGCAGATTTTCAACATGGCCCAGTCGCGGTCGTCGAGCACGGATTTCCGGTCTTTGCCGTTGTGCCGGAAGGGATACTTGGCGGCGAATTGGTCGGCTTCTTCAAGCAGCTCCGCGACAAAGAGGCTGATTTAGTCGTCGTTTCCGCCGAGCCGGACGCGCTCGCGCTGGCGCAAACGCGGCTGTCGCTCCCTGCCGGCATCCCTGAATGGGCGTCGCCGCTGGTGGCGGTCGTTCAGGGGCAGCTTTTCGCGCTCGGTCTGACACTGGCGAAGGGATATAACCCCGATCAGCCGCGCGGATTACACAAAGTCACACTAACAAAATAAGTGCTTGTCGAGAAACACGTAGGGACAGAGGTAGACCCTGCCCCTACGACCATATTCTATGATTGCAATTTAATTCGCCGATGCGACTTTTTCAGGCTGCTTGGGCGCGTTTTCGCCGTAGAGATAGCAGCGCACCCAGCGCGAGTCGGAAAGTTGCGTCACGGGCGGCATCGTTTCACGGCATTTCGACATCACGAACGGGCAGCGTGCCGCGAACGGGCAACCCTGCCCCACCGCGCCATAGATCGGCACTTCGCCCTTGACCTGAACTTCCTGCGTGCGCAGGCCGCGCGCCGGATCAGGAACCGCCGAGAGCAGCAGTTGCGTATACGGGTGCTGTGGGTTGCGGATCAGTTCTTCACTGCTGCCGCTTTCGACCGTGCGTCCCGCGTACATGACCATCGTCTCGTCAGCGAAATAGCGCGCGCTGGCAAGATCGTGCGTGACGAACAGGAAAGCGATGTTGTCCTCGTCACGCAGCTTCGCCATCAGGTTGAGAATGCCAATACGGATCGATACGTCGAGCATCGAGATTGGCTCGTCGGCCAGCATGATTTTTGGCTCAACGGCCAGCGCGCGGGCGATGGCAACGCGCTGCCGCTGCCCACCGCTCAACTGATGCGGATACTTGAAAGCATAATCTTCTGGCGGGTCGAGCGCCACGCGGTGCAGCAGATCGAGTACCTGCGCGTGGGTCGTCTTGCGGGTCGTCTTATGGTGAATTTGAAGCGGACGCTGCAAGTGATATTCGACGCTGTGAATTTGGTTCAGCGAGCTAAACGGGTCTTGAAAGATCATCTGCACCTGGCTGCGATACGCCAGCAGAGGCCCGCGACCATGCTCCTTGAGAATACTTTTTCCCTCGTAGAGAATGTCGCCTGAAGTCGGCTCGTAAAGCCGAGAGAGTAAGCGCGCGGCGGTACTCTTGCCGCTGCCGCTCTCGCCAACCAGCGCGGTCACATGACCGGGATAGAGCCTGGCATTGAAATCGACAAGCGCCCGGACGACGCGCCGCGAAAAGGCACTGCCGCTGACGAAATGTTTGGTCAGGTTACGCGCTTCGAGAATCGGTTGATCGCTCATTCTTCTTTTCCTACTAAGTGACATGCTGCCAAATGTCCCGGCCTGACCTCAATCAATTCGGGATGCACCTGCTGGCAGCGTCCCGCAATCGCAACGTTGCAGCGTGGGTGGAAGCGGCAGCCGGTTGGCGGCTCGATCAGGTTTGGCGGCGAGCCGGGAATGCCGAGCATTTCCAGCTTTGGCCCGGAGACTGACGGAAACGAGTTCATCAGACGCTGCGTATAGGGATGCTTCGGCTGTGCGAAAATATCGCGTGAGCGCGATACCTCGATCAGTTCCCCCGCGTACATCACGCCCACTCGGTCAGAAAACTCGACCATCAGCGAGAGATCGTGCGAGATGAACAGGATCGAGAAACCGAACTGATCCTTCAACTGATGGATTTGATCCATGATCTGCTTCTGCACCACTACGTCGAGCGCGGTGGTCGGCTCATCCATGATGATCAGTTCGGGATTCAGCACCAGCGCAATTGCAATCACGACGCGCTGACGCATACCGCCGCTCAATTGATGCGCGTAGCTGTTGATGCGGCTGCGCTCGATCCCCACAATGTCGAGCAGTTCGAGCGCACGCTTCTTCGCATCCTCTTTGCTCATCAGGGTATGCGCCTGAATTGCGTCGATAATCTGCGCGCCGACCGTGAGCACCGGGTTAAGCGCGTTCATCGCGCTCTGAAAGACAATCGAGAGATGCCGCCAGCGGAAATCGCGCAGGGTTTCCTGATCCATATCAAGCAGGTTGTTATTGCGAAACTCGACCTTGCCACCAACAATATAAGCGGGCGGTTTGAGCAGCCGCGTAATCGCGTGGGCAACCGTCGATTTACCGCAGCCCGACTCACCCGCCAGGCCAAGAACTTCGTTCGGGTAAATCTCGAAGGAAACGTGATCGACCGCACGCACGTTTCCGCGCTTGGTGCGATATTCCACCACCAGATCGCTGACCTTCAGCAGCGGCTCGTTGTCGGTGCGCGCGGTCGAAGGAAGAACAGAAGCCTGTGTCATGGTTATTTGCCCTCGTCGGAGCGCAGACGTGGATTGGTGATCTCGTCAATACCGTAGTTGATCAGCGTAAGGCTGAAGCCCACCAGCGCGATGCACAGGCCGGGCGGAATGAATGTCCACCACGCGCCCGTCAGCAGCGCCTGATTGTTCTGCGACCAGTAGAGAACCGTCCCCCACGTGACCGCGTTCGCATCGCCGAGGCCGATGAACTCCAACCCGGCTTCGGTCAAGATAGCGTAAAGTACCGCGCCAATCCA
>DASZXN010000226.1:0-3530 GCA_035545875.1 Phototrophicaceae bacterium | reverse complement strand
AGGAGTTGGGTCAGTCTGGCACGGCGACGGTATAAGAGGTGATACCGATTTTGTAGGGACGGCATTGAGGCCGTCCACAGCGCCGGACGCGATCAATCGCGTCCCTACAAACTCATATTCATCTCGTATGCCTCCAATAGAAGCCATTTGAATATTAACCAGAGAGACGCTTGAGCAAGGAATGAATGGAAGCGAGGTAGATCATGCCTTCACTGCTGCGAAGGCATTCTTCGTAATCCTTGCTTAAACGGCGGTAATGCCCCAACCAAGCGAACGTCCGCTCGACCACCCAGCGTCTGGGCAAAACGGCAAAGCCTTTCTGGGAAGGAGGAGGCGAGACAACCTCCAAAACAGTCTTCATCTCTTGCCAGCACCAGTCGATCAAGCTCCCCCGGTAGCCGCCGTCTGCCCAGATTTTCAGCAAGCGCAACCGTAGCATTGCTGGCAACGCTTGGAGCAGCAGCTTGGCACCATCCCGGTCTTGAATATTGGCTGGATGAACAACGACTTTGACCAGATGTCCGAGGGTATCGACCAGAATATGACGCTTGCGTCCCTTGACTTTCTTGCCTGCATCATAACCGCATTCCCCGCCCACTTCAGTGGTTTTCACACTTTGACTATCCATCACGGCTGCACTGGGATACGGACAGCGCCCCAGCCCGTGCCGCGCTTCATAGATCAACGCTCGGTTGACCTGTTCCCAAGTGCCATCCAGACACCATTTTCGGTAGTGATAATAGACGCTCTGATAGTTCGGGAATTCTCCCGGCAAGTTTTCCCACTGACAGCCCGTTTTATTGATGTACGCCATCGCATTCACCGCTTCGCGCATGTCGATTTCAATTGGTCGTCCCGGTCCCCGGCGCTCCAAGGGTAACAACTCGCGGACTTTCTCCCACTGCGCATCGCTCAAATCACTGGTATAACGCTTGATCCTGTGACACACTTGGTTGATTCCTGTTCGGTTGTGAATGGTTTGGTTGGTACCTCCATTCTACCGGACAGGAATATTCAAATGGCTTCTAAGAGACCATTACTGTTGCTGCGCGGGGATAAAGCCAGCGCGCCAGCGGCGTCGTGACCTGGATCGCTGTGCCTTGCGTTGGCGCGCCGAAGCGATTGTGCCAGTATGCGCCTGCCAGATGCAGATCGCTGCCGAAGGTGAGCGCGTAAGGCGTGCCGAATTGATTCGGCTGTTCAATCGTCATCTGCCGATGGGTGATCGGGTAGACACCTGCGGATAGATCGCGCCCCGTCGAGATCGGCGCGGTTAGCAACAGATGATCGCCGTCGCGCACTTCCATCGACTGAGCCGCCTGATCGACGAGCAGCGACAGGCTCGGCACGGCTTGATCAACCTGCGCGGGCGACCACATATTCGCCAGCGACCAGCCGATCAGCCTGCCATTTTCGCTCTCCGCGAGGCCATACCAGTCGTCGAGACGGTCGATTACGCGCAGCGCGCCGCCGTGACCGACGCGCGTCACCAGCGGAGCGCTGGCGAAACACCAAGCGCGGATCACAGCCACCGCGCCGCTGACTTCCGCCCAGAAGGGCGGATTGAGCAGCACAGCGTTCGGCTGGGCAGGTAGGATCATCGGCTGCAACTGTTGCTGTGACGTATAACCATCGTTCAGGCGATACCAGCCGTCCTGAATGTCCACAATCGGCGCGACTGTATCGCCCCACAGCGTTTTAATCAGAGGGGATTCAAGACTCGGCACAGCATAGATTGGGGTTGATCCCAACGCGCGCCCATAGACAGGCTCAAAGCTTGGCGTGCTGATATTCGCTGGACTCGTGGCGCTGATCAGGCTCGGCAGGTGTGGCAGATAGGGCGCGGCGAGGGCGATCCCGGCCAGTCGCAGAAAGTGGCGGCGTGACAGCGGCATCAGTTAATCGACTCGGACGACGAGACTATGCTCGGCGCCGTTGGAAGCCGACGACGCGCGCACGCGAGCATGATAAGTGCCTGACGCGGGCGGCGTCCACTCGATCTGCCAGTGAGTGAGCGTGGTCGGATTGCCGGGTTGAAACGGTACGGGCATCCAGTCGCCGTCGTCAATACTGACCTGTACGCTCTCGATCTGCCGCAAGCCCGCGTAAGCGATTCCGGTGAGGGTCACTCCATTGATGCTTGGTGTGCTGACGAGAATCGCGGCTTTGACGCTGGCCTCGCCATCAACCGAGAAGCCGCGTGACTCCCAGAAGCCGCCATCGGCGCTATCGCGCAGTTCGATCCGTTCGATCCATTTCGCCATTTTGTAGCCATGCAGTCCCGGCGCGATCAGTCGTGCCGGGTAGCCATGCTCAAGTGGCAGCGGTGCGCCGTCCATTTCGTAGGCCAGCAGAGTCGAGGCGAGCCGCTCAATCGGCAGCACCGTCGTATAGCCGTCCGCTGCTGAAAGGCGCGCATAGCGCACGCTCGGATCGATCACCACCTGATTCAGCAGCGCCCGCAGTGGAACGCCGCGCCAGGTCGCTTCGCCGATGAGCGGCGAATCCTTGCCCGGTTTGGCACAGGCAATCGCGCAGAGGACGGTTTGCGTCGGTAGGGCGAGCAGGTCGGCCAGCGAGAGGATCAGCGGACGCTGGACTTGTCCGGTGATGGCGAACGACCAGAAATTCGGGTTGACGGCAGGAATGTCGCGGATCTGCTGCTGATAAAACACAGGGCTGCCAGAACTCACTGGACGATTAGGGCGCTGGACAACAAAAAGCCGGAGACGGCTGCCTCCGGCGGGTTGCAACTCATCGGCCTGCGGCGGCTTCGACGCACTTCGCGCCGGTGCTGCCGATGATCGCACCGTGACGCACTCCAGCCGGGATTTCCACACGGTCGCCCGCGCGCAGCTTGACGCGCTGGTTGCTGTCGGGCAATGTGACTTCCAGTACGCCTTCGATGACGTACATAATCTTCAGGTATCCATGACTACGGACGGCATAACGATAATTGGGCGTGTTATCCCACACGTAGGGGCGCAGACCTTCTTTTTGCATCTGACGGGTGATGTTCGAGAGCGTAGGATGCTGTCCACCACTCCAGCGAATGACGCGGACTGACGCACTTTGCTCAAACGCCATAATCTAACGACTCCTCAGACAGTTTGTAACACTGGGTTACATTGCGCATTTTAGCGCAGATCGATTCGTTTTTCCAAGACCCAACAGGGTTCGTGTACGTAACGCACCCGATTTTCATGATCAACGTAGTTCCATTTACCCTCGTCCTCGCCGAAAACGCGATAGCCGAGGCGTTCGTACAGGCGGCGCGCGCGCGGATTATCTTTGGCGGCAGCAATCGTGACCGCGCTAAAGCCTTCCTGTCGCGCGAGAATCTCCGATTCGTGAATCAAATTTGTGCCGATGCCCTGCCCCTGAAACATTTCCATCACGCGCAGCGAATACAGATACGCGCGTTTGCGTCCATCGGCGATGCGCTGCTCACCGCCGCTCAGTTGGATGAAAATGTGGCCGATGGGGAAATTGTTGAAGTCAGCGACCAGCATCAACCGGCGATGCTGAAG
>DASZXN010000225.1:0-7545 GCA_035545875.1 Phototrophicaceae bacterium | reverse complement strand
GAAACAGCACCTAACGCAGCGGCGACCGAACCTGTTCCAATGACGACGGCATCGCCTGTGTCCTAGCGGATAGCGGCTATTGAAACGTGGGCGTTGCTATGCAGCGCCCTTATCAGCGTGAAACCGCAGGTGGGATGTCGTAGGAGAACAGACTTTGCAATTGCCCGCCTGCGTGCTACAATGCGGCAGCTTTTTGAAAATGGCTGAGGAGTTTCGGGTATGGATCGCGCCTTCATGGTCGTCTCGATTATTATTTCGCTCCTGCTGATTGTCCTGATTCTGCTGCAAGTCAAGGGACAGGGGTTAGGCGATCTGCTCGGAGGCGGTGGCGACAACGGCGGCGTCACGCGCACGCGCCGGGGTCTGGAAAAGACTTTATTCCAGATCACGATTGGCCTGTCGATTGGCTTCATCGCTATCGCCATTCTCGCTGTCTCCTACGCAAAATAATTCCGCTTGAAAAACGCATTCCGGGTGCTCCGCATCCCCGCCGCAGAGCACCGTTCCCCCAGATCAACGAGGTAAAACATGCTGCGTGGATACCGCTGGCAACTGCTTGCCCTGTTGCTCTCCGCCATCCTGTTCGGCGTGAGTCTGGTGCTGCGCTCGTCGGATACAACGCCACCGCCGCCAGCGGCTACACCCGAATCCGCTGCCAGCGCCACGCCTGACAACATCGTTATCCCGCCGACCACCGTCGCTTCGCCAGCGCCCTCACCCGCGTTCACACCCGCCTCGACCAACGGCTCGTACACCGAAGCGCTGGTCGGCAAGGTGCAGCGATTGAATCCGCTGTTCGCCTCGCTCAACCCGGTTGACCGCGACATCAGCTCGCTGATCTTCGAAGGCTTGACCCGCACCGACAGCTACGGCGAACCTGTGCCCGCGCTGGCGGATCGCTGGATTATCTCGTCCGATGGGCTGCAATACGTGTTCTTTTTGCGCCAGGATATTCTCTGGCAGGATGGCGTGCCCTTCACCGCCGCCGACGTAATGTACACCATGTCACTGCTGCGCGATCCCAATTTCCCCGGCGACCCTGATCTGGGCGCGTTCTGGCGCACGGTCGAAACCGAGCAGTTGGGCGATTATCTGATCCGCTTCACACTCGCGCAGCCGCTCGGCAACTTTCTGGATCGGCTGCAAATCGGCATCCTGCCCGAACACGCCCTGCGCGGCACGACCGCCGCTCAACTGGCGAATCACCCGTTCAACCTCACGCCGATTGGCACCGGGCCGTATCAACTCGAAGCGCTGCATACCTCCGATGGCGTCAACGTCGATGAGGTCGATCTGCGCGCCGCGCCTGTGTTCCGCCAGCGCTCCGAGGCGCAGCAGCACGCCTACGCCCTCGACCGCGTGACCTTCAAGCTCTACGACAACGCCAGCGACGCGATCAACGCGCTGCAAAATAGTCAGGTCGATGGCTACGCGGGGCGTGACCGTACCGAGCGCGTGCCGCTCTTCAACGCCGCCAACACGGTCGATCTCGATATGCACAACGCGCTTGAGGACACACTCGGCGTAATCATCTACAACTGGAACAAAGACACGTACTTCAAGGATCAGCGGTTGCGCACGGCGCTCGAAACGGGCGTGGATCGCACCTCGACGATTGAGCGCACGATGTCCAATATCGCCAGCGAAGCCGACAGCCCGCTCGTGCCCGGATCGTGGGCGTATCTCTCCGGCTTGCAGTGGCCGGCTTACGATCCGAACCAGGCGCGTCAGCTTTTGCTCACGACGAGCCAGCGTTTGCAGCGGGAAGCCACGCAGCCCGGAGCGGCGGTCACTGCCGAGCCAACTTCGAGCGGCGGCGCACTTTTTACCTTCTCGATCCTCACGCCCAACGATCCATCGCTCGTCAACCTGACTAACGAGATTGCGACTCAGTGGTCGCAGTTAAGCCTGAACGTGACGGTTGATGCCGTCGATCCCGACACCTATCAGGCGCGGCTGAAAGCGCACGATTTCGACGCCGCGCTGGTCGAGTATTCGCTCGGCAGCAGCGCCGATCCCGACGTGTACGCTTTCTGGCACGAGGGGCAGTATCCCGATGGCAAGAACTACGGCGACATGAGCGATACGCGCATCAGCGAACTGCTCGAAAAGGCGCGGCAAGACCCGTTCGGCATCAACCGCGTCGGCTACTATCAGGATTTCCAGCGTGTCTTTGTCGATCACGCCGTCGCGCTGCCGCTCTATTATCCGCTGTTCACGTTTGCGACCGCGCCAAAAGTCAAAGGCGTGCAGTTGGGTTTTATCGCCTCGCCGTCCGACCGCTTCCGCAACATCGGCGACTGGTCAATCGCGCCGTAGCCGCGATTTCGTCGGGGCGTTCCATGGAGCGCCCCGACATCGATCAACGAGCTACCACGCCCCTTCTTTTTCGAGGATTTCACGCAGCAAATCCTTGCGCGCGCCGCCGCCGAGCGTTTCCAGCTTGCGCACGCCGAGCGGATCGATCTGCTCGCGCAGCAGGCGGATTTCATCATCGGATGGCGGTTCAGTCTCGTGAACATCCGGCGCGACTTCGAGTGCGAAACCCGTTTTCTTCTGCACGTCTGCGCCGCTCACGCCGGGATGCGTCGAAGTCAGGCGCATTCGACCGTTCGCCCAATCGAACTGCCCCAAATCGGTGATTAAATAATTTGGCCCGCGACCACGCTTGCGCTCCGGTACATGCCCCAACCCGCTGACAAAATCGACCTGTTCGACGAAGGTCACGCGCGAGTGACGCGGCACGTAGAGATAGACCTGCTCGGAATACGTGGTTACGTCGGGGATGCCGCCGGAACCCGGCAGGCGCATTCGCGGGTGATAGTAGTCGCGCCCGAAGGCCAGATTGTTGAAGTTGCCAACCGCATCGACCTGCGCCGGGCGAAAGAACTCCTTCGGATTGAACTTGGGCAGCAAATCCGCCGCCGCCGAGACGAACCCCAGATGGATCAGCCCTTTGCCAAGCCACAAATCCTCAATGCGCCCAACGCCGAGCGCCGCCCAGTCACGGCAGATACTCTGCCCAATCGCCGAGGCGAAACGCACGTTCGGCGCGTGCGTCATCTGCGCAAGGATGAAGCCCGCCACCACCAGCGGCGTGTTGATCCCCTGCGCCAGCACTTCGCCATCTTCGACCTGCCGGGAAATGCAGGCGCAGATCAGTTCGTCAATCGTAAAGTCCATGCGGCCAGATCCAATTTTGCGGCGTAAACTGTGTTACAATCTGCGCCCAGTGTACACCGATGCCCCACGAATCAGGAGGCTGAAATGTCTGTAGTCTCAACCCTGCGGCAGGCAGACATTTTTTACGAATTCACCCTCACCCAGCTTGAGCTGATCGCTTCGATCTGCACCGAGCACACCTATGACGTGGGCAGCGTGATCTTTGAGGAGAACACCAACGGCAGCGAATTGTACGTGATTGTCGATGGCGAAGTCGAAATTCAGGTCGATCCGTCGCTGGTCGGCAAACCGGGCATTGGTCAGCCGGAAACGATAGCCAAACTGCGCCGAGGTCAATCCTTCGGCGAAGTCGCGCTGGTCGATCAGGGGTTGCGCTCGGCGCGGGCGGTATCGTCCAACCCGGAGACGCGCCTGTTGGTGATCCAGCGCGATAAGCTGATGCTGCTCTGTGACTCGTATCCGCAGCTTGGCTACCGCCTGATGCGCAATCTGGCCGCCGATCTCGCCATGAAAATCCGCAATACCGATTTGAAGGTGCGCGAATATCTCACCTGGATGCACAAGGACGATCCGCAGCCGAACTCGAACTAAAAGCTCGCCTTGATTTCTTTTCTCTGAGACTGTTTTTGCTCATATGCTGTTTTACGTTGTCCTGATTCTGGTGGCGCTCGTGATTGGCCTGTCCAAAGGCGGGATGGGCGCGGTGCTGGGCGTGCTGGTCACGCCCATGCTCAGTCTGGTCATGCCCGTCGCCACCGCGATCAGCCTCGCGCTGCCGCTGCTCATGATCGGTGACCTGTTCGCGCTCTGGTCGTTCTGGAGGACGTGGGACTGGCATTACATCAAGCTGCTGCTGCCCTTTGCCATCTTCGGTATTGTGATCGGTACCTATCTGCTCAAAAACCTCGATAATGTAACGCTGCGCCACGTTCTCGCTCTGTTCACGCTGCTGTTCGTCGTCTACAAGGTCGCAGATTACCGTCTCAAAGCCCTCGACTATCACCCGTATATCTGGCACGGCTATCTCGCAGGCGGCATCTCCGGGCTAGGATCGGCGCTGGCGAACGCGGGGTCAGTCCCATTCACCGCCTACATGCTCCTGCAAGACGTGACGCCGCAGGTCTTTGTCGGCACAACGACGATCTTCTTCGCCATCGTCAACTGGCTGAAAGTCCCCGGTTATCTGCTGACCGGCGTGCTGAACCCCGGTAACCTGATCAGCGTCCTCTGGACAGTCCCGCTGATTGTGCTGGGTGTATTTGTCGGACGCTGGATGATTATGCGCATCAACAAAACAGCCTTCGAGTGGTTCATGCTGGTTGTGCTGGTGATCGCCAGCGGCGTGCTGCTGTTCATTCAATAACGTTTCCAGCCGCATTATCCCCGCGCACACATAATTTCTCACAAATAACTCATTTTTCGTAATGAGATTCGTCATTTTTGATACTATAATTAAATTTGTAATTTCTCTGAAGCCATTTATCGTATGTCATCCGAGGAGGTAATCGTGCGAAAAACCGTTTCGAGTGTAATCCTTGCCGTTCTTATGGCGCTCTGCGCCAGCGCCCTCGTTTCCGCACAGGCCGTCACCGTGACTGTTGAACCGCCATCCGGCACTGTAACCGTCACGCCGCCTGTACAGCCGACCATCGAAGTTACCTCCGAGGTGACAGCATCTGCGACTGCCGAAACGACCGCGCAGGCAACCGCAGCGCCGACCGCCCAGGTGACCGCGCAGGCAACCGCAGCGGTCACGCCCGCCGTCGCCACCACGCCAACCGATCAGAGCGCCTATCTGCGCTTCGCCCATTTTTCGCCGGATGCGCCTGCGATTGACGTGTACGTCAACGGGACGCTCGCTGTCAAGAATCTGACCTACCCGTCCATCAGCGAATGGATTGCTTTTGATCCCGGCTCGGAGTCGATTTCCGTGACCGCAACCGGTGATTCAACCGGCAGTACCGTATTCGCGCCGACCAGCGTCAGCGCCAGCGCGGGAACGTGGCAGACCGTCGCAGTCGTCGGATCGGCCAGCAGCAAGACGCTGCAAGCTGCCGTCGTCACCGAGGATTACGGTCAACTGCTGCCGAGCACGGGCGGTTTCACCTTCCTTAACGCCGTCGTCGGCAGCGATCCGGTCAATCTGGTCAAAGCGAACGTGACCTACTTTGCACAGGTCGGCGCGCCCGGCTCGAACACTTCAGCGTCTTCGACCTTGCGCGGTGATTCGGGTACCTTCGACGTGAGCGCAGTTGATCCCAAGAATCCCTCGACTGTATTCGCCAGTCAAACGAGCTTCGACATTCCCGAAAACGCCTATACCTTCCTCGCGCTGATCGGCACACCAGGGAACGAGAAATTCTTCTCGATGGTCACCGATATGTCGGCGGTGGAAATCGTGCGCGGTCTGCTGCCGAAGCCCGGCACGCTGATCGACGCGCTGAATGCCGATCCGAACCTGACGGCGTTCGCGGCGGCGCTTCAGTCGGCTGGCCTCGCCGATATGCTCAACGACAGCAGCACCCAGTATACGATCTTCGCGCCTGCCAACTTCATCCTCGATAACACGCAGACGGTCGATCAGCAGGCAGCGGCGCTCAAAGCCTACATCGTTCAGGGCAAATACACGTCGAAGCAGTTGCTCTCGACGGGCACGCTGACGGCGCTCGACGGCTCGACGCTCAAGTTCACAACCAACAACAACGCGATCTTCGTCAACAGCGCCCAGATCATCGATCTGAACATCGCCGCGACCAACGGCGTGATCCACATGCTCAACGGGCATCTGCCGTAAGCAATCAGCAATCCCTATATAAACCAGGGGCAGGTGTGCGAAACTTCGTTTCGCCGGAACCTGCCCCTGCACGACATTTTCCCGCAAAATCTCTGATAATTATCCTGCAATCAGCCGCACGAACTTGCGCTTGCCAACCTGAAGCACGACCGGCAAAGCATCCACCTTGATGATCGCGTGCTGATCGGTGACGAGTTCGCCGTTGGCGCGAACACCGTTCTGCTCGATCAGACGACGGGCTTCCGCACCGCTGGAAACCATGTTCAGACGGCGCAGCAGATCGACCACGCGCTCCTCTGCCGTGAGCTTCGCTTCGGGAATATCATCGGGGATGCCGCTGCCGCCGCGATGCACCTCATCCCAGTTCTTCTGCGCTTCCTGAGCCGCATCCGGGCTGTGGAAAATCGAGACAATCTGGCGGGCGAGGTTCATCTTGACTTCATTCGGATGCAGCGATCCCGACGCCAGTCCCTCGCTCAGTTCCTTCAACTGTGTCGGACTCCAGCCGAGGATCAGCTTGTGGTAGATCAGCATGGCCTTGTCGGGCACGCTCATCACCTTGCCGAACATATCGTCAGGCGTGGAGAGCAGCGGGATATGGTTGCCGAGGCTCTTGCTCATCTTGATCTCGCCATCGGTTCCCGGCAGGCTCTCGCCCATGATGATGGCAATCTGCGGCTTCTGCCCCATGCCCTCTTGCAGCTTACGCCCGGCGACAAGGATGTTGAACAACTGATCCTGCCCGCCGATCTGCACGTCGGCTTCCTGCGCAAAAGCGTCATAGCCCTGCATCAGGCCGTAGAACATCTCGTGCAGGTAGATCGGCTCGCCCGCGTCCATCCGTTTGGCGAAGTTCTCGCGCACGAGGAACTGCTGCACCGTGAAATTACTCGCCAGCCGGATAATGTCGGCGAAGTCGAGCGTCGAGAGCCATTCGTCGTTGCGGCGCACGCGCGTCAGGTTCTCGTCAAGGATTTTGAACGCCTGCTGCGCGTAAGTGCGCGCGTTGTCCTCGACCTGCTGACGGGTCAACTGCTCGCGCGCCTTGTCCTTGTCGGACGGATCACCGATCAGGCTGGTGAAGGTGCCGATCAGGAAAGTCACATCGTGGCCGAACTCCTGAAACTGGCGCAGCTTGCGCATGGTGATGGTATGACCGAGGTGCAAATCCGCCGTGCGCGGATCGTAGCCCGCGTAGACGCGCAGCGGTCGCCCCTGCTTTTCGGCCTCGATCAGCCGCTCGCGCAGTTCGCGCGTCATGGTCTGCTTGATCTGCGGGTCGCCGTATTCCGCGCCCGACATGAGAATTTCGATCTGTTCGTCGATGCTGGTAGCCGTCGTCATGCTTTGTTTCCTGTCGCTGGGTGGTCAGAACGGCTCAAGTATACCAGAACTCATCAGGACTGAGGACTGAGCTTCGAGGAGTGAGGTTTTTCTCAGTCCTCAGTCCTCATCGCTCAGTCCTAAATGACTTTGATGACTTTCTTGACCTTGAGCCGGATCACGCACATATCGAGCGTGGTGCGCCAGAGTTCGATGTCTTTTTCGGCCTGCTCGCCCTGCTCGTA